>JAUWRC010000112.1 GCA_030610745.1 Clostridia bacterium | reverse complement strand
AGATTAGCCCACAAAAGGCAATCATCTTATCCATGAAATTTTACCTTCTCTTGCCCTATAGATTTGTTAATAATAGCTTACCGAACTTGAAGTTAGAAAAAGTTTTAGAGAAAAATTCACTAACAGGGTCCAATCATACATCCTTCTCCCTTGAACTAGTTTTGAGTGTTTGGCAATAATTCGAGATCCATTTTACTCTTTTTATGCTCTCTTCGCTTGCACCCTGGGGCAGTTCGTCAGAAATGCCTAAGACTAGCCGAGGATAAAATAAATCTATTAACTTCTTCACACATTCTTCCAATTCTTCCTCGGTATAGGAAGGCAAAAATAGAACCGCTGGTATACCATCTAAAAGAACTTTATCCCCTATATGTTCTTTTATTTCCTCTATCGTCACATCCCCTTGAGGCAGAGGAGTAAGTGCTTCCAATCCATCAAAAGGAAGGTCCTTAAGATACCCAAGTAAAGGTTTGAAGAATCCATCTATATGAATATGAGTATAAATCCCAGCCTTTCTTAGTTGATTTGACCTTTTTTCATAAAAAGGAATTAAATATTTCTCAAAATATGCCGGAGAAAGAAGTTGAGCGTGGATATTTTCTCCAAAGTTGATTATTTTAACCTTTCCATAAGAGATTATATCTTCATAAAGAGTATTGTATGAATTATCTATTACCTTCATAACCTCTTCTACTGTTTGGGGAATATCAGCTAGAGCATAAATAAAGTCCTCCATCTTCATCCACTCCAGACAAAGACTCTGATAAGGACTTTTGGGAACCCAGAATTGAGGTTCGCCTCTATCTCCTATAAACCTGCTTCCTTTCTCGAAATTTTCTTTATTAAAGGTAAAAGTGGTATTTTCAAAAAGAGACCTCAATTTTGTTAAGTCATTCTCATTCTTGACGGGGAATCCTACTGTTCGCCATGTTTTATCAACGGTCTTTTTTTGTTTTTCAATAAGTTCACCGTATGGAGTACTTATAATTCTTCTCATTTCTTCATCTTTGTATTTCTCCTCTATTTTGACTTTTTGGGTATATCTCACTTCTACAGGATCTGGCATTTCAGTGTAATAATGAACATACCTCATGGAAAGATCAAGTTCATCATAGAATTCCAGTAAACTTATATTTTTGTATCTTTGAGGAAGTTTTCCAAACTCCTTATGCCAGACATACCAGGGTTCTATCCTTGGTTGAAAAAGAAGGTGAGGAATTTCCTTTCCTTCAAAAATTCTTATGTTCATCTCTCTTTTATTCATTTTCTCTCATTTTCATTGCATTTTTCAATTTTCAAAGAAATAAGAGACTCAGAAATGTTTACGGCGTGTTCGGAGTTCATACTCTCATCCTCCCAAATCAGAAACTACAAGAGCAATCGCCATAGTTTTGTTTCAATAGTTTTATCCTATCAAAAATTAAAAAATGGGCAATATTCGTATCCTTTAATAATTTCATCATCATTATTTCTTCCAACACTAAACGACGATACTTAACTAAGATTGGCATATCTTGCACTTGTGCGCTCACCTTTTTCGTCTCGCTATCTCTAAATGTCCACCCCAAGGATAGAAAGCAGGATCGTCATTGTATTTTAACTCCATACGATAAAACCATTCTTGGACTGCAGGATCTTCTGATTTGGACCAACTAAGACGACGAGTAATAACTGGTTTTCCAATAATCCTCTCCACAGATAGCCTATTTTCGCTAACTCAATACTCCAAATTCCCGTTCCACCTCCAGCATCAAGTATGGTTGCACCTTTATCCTTTGGAATCACAATTTGTCCCTTGGTTGATATAGTTACGATAGCCATTTATTTACCTCCTATTTTCTCGCCTAATTATTGATATTTGTTGATACTATAGCAACTTACAGGAAGAAAAGCAACGCGACGTGTTGACATTCCAAAAATTATTTACTACAATTATGCAAAAATAATAGGGAAATAAAGGCAAAAATAGCAAAGAGTATGGGACTAATTCAAACTGAGTATAAAAAGTTATTCTCTGAGCAAGGCATAGAGGTGATAATAGTTTCCTGATTACCTTGCTTACTTAGGCCAGGGTTGCATAGGAAAACGGAGAAAACAGCTATGATTAAAAATGAAAAAATGGTGAATTTAGGTTTGGAGATGCTGAGAGAGGAATTTGGGGAGAAGAGGGTTGAGAAAGTAATTGATGCGGTGAAAAAATTTGAAGTGGAGATTCCAAGCTGGATTTTTGGGGTATTTGGAGGAGGAAGATTTGGTGAGTATTCTCCTCCTGGAGCAGCCAGAAGCATTCTTGAAAAGCTGGATGACGCCTCATTTGTCCATAAGCTTACCGGTGCTACTCCTCGTATTGCCACTCATATACTCTGGGATTTGTCTAAGGATGGCTATGAGGGAGATTTTGAGGTAGCAAAGAAGGTTAAGGAGGAGGCAAGGCAGAGAGGGCTGGATTTAGGGGCAATAAATCCCACTTATTTTCTGCGCGGCTCTCACCGGGGAAGTTTTTCCGCTGAGGAGAAGAAAACTCGAGAAAGATTTATTGAGCAAACCATATTGGGAGGGAAAATAGCTGAGGAGCTATCTAATAATCTTTTGACTTTATGGTTTCCCGATGGTTCTCTTTATCCCGGTCAAATTGAGCTAAGGAAGGCCTACAAAAACTTAAGGGAGGCGCTGGAGTGCTTACATGAGGATATTCCCAAAGATGTAAAGATACTAATTGAATACAAGGTTTTTGAGCCAGGGACATATAGCACTACAGTTCCTGATTGGGGGACATCAGCTTTGCTGGCTAAAAGGTTAGGACCAAATGCCGGGGTCCTGGTTGATTTAGGGCATCACCATCATGGAACCAACATAGAACAAATAGTGGCTGTGCTTATCAGCGAGGGTATGCCTGGAGGATTTCATTTTAATACAAGGTATGCTGCTGATGATGATCAATCAGTTGAGCCCAACCCAGAAAATGCCAGGATTTTCTATGAGTTAGCAGTGGGTGAGGTAATCTTCAATTCTAACCCAGAGAAAAACTGGGCTTATATGATAGATCAATGCAGCTCACGGGAAAACAGGATGCAGGCAGTGCTGCATTCAGTAGATTCTCTTCAGCAATCATTGGCTAAGGCTTTATTAGTTGATCAGAATTTACTTAGAAAATATCAGCTCGAAGATAAAATAATTTTAGCCGACAGAATATTTAATGATGCTATAATAGGTGCTGATGTAAGGCCGCTCCTAGCAAAAGCAAGATTGGAAAAAGGACTGCCTCTTGACCCTGTAGAGGAATATGTAAAAAGTGGATATCAGAAAAAAATAGAGTTAAAAAGAGGATAAAGATTTCTAATGATGAAAGTGGCTTTTTTATATGTAGATAAAGCAAAACATATGGGAGTTGAAGAAGTTACCAAACCAATCTGTGGATCCAATAATGTTTTGGTAAAAGTTAATACTTGTGCTATTTGTGGAACAGATGGAAGGATGTATGAGGGAACAAAAGATGTTACCAAAGGATTTACTCCTCAAATTAAAGGATATGGTGAAGGCAGGTTTATCATAGGCCATGAAATTGTGGGAATTGTAGAAAAAATTGGCTCTGAAATCAGGAATTCTGATTATAAAGTTGGGGATAAGGTAATTCTGGTTACCTCAATAGGCTGCCAAAAGAAGGGATGTAGGCCCTGCCGGGAAGGACACCATAATATGTGCAAAAATAATCGTCCCATTGGTTATTATTATCCCGGTGGTTTTGCTGAATATATACTGGTCCAGGAGGCTGCCGTCAGGCAAGGCATTATAATAGCTGTCCCAGAAGATTCTAGTGTTTCAGATGAACATCTGGCAATGGTTGAACCGCTTTCCTGCGTAATAAATGGTCAAAATTATCTGGATATCAAAAAGGGAGAATATGTTACCGTAGTAGGAGCAGGTCCTATTGGTTTAATGCATGGCCTCCTGGCAAAAAGTAAAGGGGCAAAAGTTATACTGGCTGAATATTCCTCAGTGAGACTCACCACAGCTAAAAAATTTGGTTTTGATCATTATATTGCTACTAAAGATATTGATTTAGCAGAGGCAATACTAGAGTTAACCGATGGTGAAGGAGCCGATGTGGGAATAGTTGCCTGCTCGGTGAAAAGAGTCGCCCAGGATCTTTTAAGAGCAATGGCTATGAGGGGTAGATTAAGCTTTTTTGCCGGGTTTCCCAAAGAAGACTCTACTTTAAAATTAGATGGAAATATTATTCATTATAAAGAAGTATCTATTTATGGAGCTTTTGCCTCTAATAGGCTGCAATTTGAGGAAGCTCTAAAGCTAATTGTGAACGGAGAAGTATCTATGGATAAAATAGTTACTCATATTTTTCCCTTAGAAAAAATAGGGAAGGCAATGGAAAAGATGTTAGATAAACAAGGAGATGCTTTAAAGGTTGTGATAAAACCTTAAAGGAACGTGAATCGTATCTAGCATCTCGCATCTCGAAAGGAAAAGGGGACAGACTATTTTTTGGGAAGAGTTTACTGAATCTGGATTAAGAATAGTGTTATTAATGGAGTGAGAAATGAAACTAGTCAATAAGGTAGCTATTGTAACCGGGGCGGGACAAGGATTAGGAGAGGCTATTGCTTTAAGATTAGCCAGAGAAGGGTGTAAAGTAACTACAGTGGCAAGACATTTTTCCACTGTAGAAAGAACAGCGCAAAAGATAAAGGAAATAAAGGGAGATTCTCTTCCCTTAAAGGTAGATGTAACCAAAAGTGACGGGGTAAAGTTGATGGTTGAGAAGACGGTAGAGGAATTTGGCCGTCTTGATATATTGGTGAGCAATGCGGGAATATTAAAATCTTATGAGGTGACGGATTTTCCTGAAGAGGAGTGGCGAAGAGTAATTGAGATTAACTTAATAGGATATTTTTTAGTGGCCAGAGAAGCGGCTAAAATTATGAAAAAACAGAAAAGCGGAGTAATCATT
>JAUWRC010000074.1 GCA_030610745.1 Clostridia bacterium | reverse complement strand
GCTACTATCCCCATAATTTTCACTTCTTCCTTATCCCTCATCCTGAATAAATCTCGGATAGAATGGGCCCTATAATGAGTCATTCTTTTTCGATATTTCTGGAGGGGATGCCCGCTAACATAAACGCCCAAAAGCTCCTTCTCCCAGGCTAAACTTTGTTCTTTGGAAACTTCTTCTATGTCGGGAAATTTTTTAATAGTTAGATCAGAGGCCTTTTTCTCCAGTGTCTCCAGGAAAGAAAGCTGTCCTTTTTCTCTATCTCGCTGAACTCCTGCTGCTTCCTCTGCTGCCCTGTCTATTACTGCTAGATTCTGAGAACGGTGACCTTCTAGAGAGTCAAAGGCTCCACACTTGACCAGACTCTCCATCATTCGCTTGTTCACTTTCTTCAAATTTATGCGTCTATAAAAGTCAAAGATAGAAGTAAACTTACCTTCTTTTTCCCTAACTTTAAGTATGGATGAAATAGCTGCCTTTCCCACATTTTTTACAGCAGTGAGCCCAAAGGATATCTTATCTTTTGCCACAGTAAAAGCAGCCCATGAAGAATTTATATCTGGAGGAAGTATCTCTATACCCATTCTTCTGCACTCATCAATATAGAGAATAAGCTTATCTGTATTCCCACTTTCCGAAGTCAAAAGAGCAGCCATAAATTCTAAGGGATAATTAGCCTTAAGATAGGCTGTCTGGTAGCAAATAAGGGCATAACCGGCAGAATGGGACTTATTAAAACCATATCCAGCAAAATGGGCCATCAATTCAAAGATCCGTGTAGCTAAAGAGGTATCAAACCCTTGCTTTTTTGCTCCTTCGATAAATTTGCCTCTTTGTTCTTCCATCAAGCGAGGGACCTTTTTACCCATAGCTCTTCTTAGTACGTCTGCTTCTCCCAGGCTAAAGCCAGCTAAAACATTAGCGATTTTTATCACCTGTTCCTGATAAAGAATTACTCCGTAAGTCTCTTCTAAAATGGGCTCAAGTTTAGGATGTAGATATTTAATTTCGCTTCGTCCACGTTTTCTATCGATAAAATCATCCATCATTCGGCTGTGCAGGGGACCCGGACGGTATAAGGCAAGAATAGCTATGATGTCCTCAAATTTTTCTGGAGAAAGTTTCTTAACTAAATCCTGCATTCCCTTACTTTCCACCTGGAAAACTCCCAATGTCTCTCCTCCGGAGAGAAGTCGGTATGTGGGTTTATCTTTTAAAGAAATTTTATCTAAGTCGATTTCTTCCCCTTTATTTTCTTTAATTAGGCGCAGAGTATCCTGGATTACATTCAATGTTTTAAGACCGAGAAAATCCATCTTCAAAAGGCCAATAGCCTCTATAGCATGCATCTCATATTGAGTAGTAATCTCATTCTTATTAGTCCGATACAAAGGGGTATAATGGGTAAGTTTATCTGGAGCAATGACTACTCCGGCAGCATGGGTTGAGGCATGACGAGTAAGTCCCTCTACGCCCTGAGCAATCTCAAAAAGAGTTTTTATCTCACCGTCCTCGGCTAAAAGCTCTTTCAACTCCCCGCTTTCCTCTATAGCTATTTTTAATTCTCTATTAAAGGGGATAAGTTTGGCGATGCGATCCACTCTGCTATAAGGAATACTCAAAACCCTGCCTACATCCCTCACCGCAGCTCTGGCAGCCATAGTTCCAAAGGTAATAATTTGAGTTACATTATCCTTTCCGTATTTTTTTCTCACATATTCAATTAGCTCACCTCTTCTCTCATCCTGAATATCAATATCAATATCGGGCATAGCTGTTCTCTCCGGGTTGAGGAATCGCTCAAATAAAAGTCCGTAGGCCAGAGGATCAATATTAGTTATTCCCAGAAGATAAGCCACGAGACTCCCTGTTACTGAGCCTCTACCTGGACCAACAAAAATCTTCTTTTTTTTGGCATAATGGATAAAGTCCCAAACAATGAGAAAATATCCTACATATCCCATCCTGGAAATTATAGCTAATTCTGTCTCCAATCTCTCCTTCACAGAGGGAGAAGCCTCAGGATAGCACTGAGGCAGCCTTTTTTCACAAAGTTCTCTTATGTATCCATCAAGATCGCGCCCCCCAGGAACTTTATAGAGAGGAAGGTGCATTTTACCCAGCTCTAGCTTAAGATTACATTTATCAGCGATGAGCCTGGTATTAGAAATTGCTTCAGGAAACTCAGAAAAAACTTGCCTCATCTCCTGAGGGGAACGAAAGTATAGCTCGGAAGAGGTAAATTTCAGGCGATCGGTATCCTTCAGGGCTTTTCCTGTCTGAATACACAAAAGAACATCCTGGACTTTAGCATCCTCTTTTTCTAAATAGTGAATATCATTGGTAACCACTAAAGGTATAGATAGCTCCTGGGAAAGACTCACCAGAGATGAGTTAATCTTTTTCTGGAATTCTAAGCCTACATCCTGAATTTCTAAATAAAAATCATCCTCGTATAAATCTCGATAAAACTGACAAACCTCTTTTGCTTTATCAAATTTACCCTGTCCAAGTAAAAAGGGAATTTCGCCCTTTGGGCAGCCGGAAAGAGCAACCAATCCCTCTCTTTTTTGGGAAAGAAGCTCCTTATCCAGGCGAGGATGATAATAGAAACCCTCTAGATAGCCAGCTGTTACCAGCTCCATAAGGTTCTGATAGCCCTTTATATCTTTAACCAGAAGAGTCAGATGATAGGAAGTAACTTCTCCCTTTACTTTCTTTTTCTTAAAACGGGAGGAAGGAGCTACATAGACCTCACAACCAATGATAGGCTTTATGCCCCTTTTCTTTGCCTTTTGGTAAAAATCTATAGCTCCGAATAAGTTCCCATGATCGGTTAGGGCAAGGGCAGGCATATCAAACTTGTAGGCCTCATTGACTAACTGGGAAATAGAGCAAGCTCCATCAAGAAGGCTATAGTCACTATGAGTATGAAGGTGGACAAACTCAGTCATCTATGTTCCTTTGAAGTGCTTTATAACTGCCAAAAACCATAATACTATCTTATAAGATAACCTCTCTTTGTCAATTTCGTCTTGACAAAAAACTTCCTCCCGATAGAATAAGCTCAATAATTCCATAATCGTCTCTAAAAGTAGCGGGCGGATTTATCCGATATATTGTTTGATAAATCAAACCGCTACGAGCAATGAATTAAAAAGAAGGTGGGATATGAAAAGAAAATGGACTATAGTAGTAGGATTAATTCTGATGAGCCTGGTCTTTTTTTCTCAGGCTCAAGGAATGGAGAAAGAGGCGGACGAGCAATTTTATTTCGCCAGCGGGCTGTATGAAGAGGGAAAATTTGGCATGGCTGCCGAACAATTTCAAAGGCTCATTGACAATTTTCCAGAATATGAAAAATGTAGCGAGGCACAATTCGGGAAAGGGATGAGTTTCTGGCAGCAAAATAAGTATGAAGAAGCTATTTCTGCTTTCGAGACCCTCGTTGAAAAATATCCCAGGAATAATGAATTAGATGATGTTAAATTCATTGAAATCAATGTCGATCACATAAAGATAGGTGAATGTGACTATTTTCTAGGGGAATGTCATTGCTCTCTAGGCAATTACGAGAAAGCCTCTTCCTATTACGAAGGATTAATTAAGGACTATCTCGAGAGCGGACTTCTCTCCTTTTCTCTTTATTCATTGGGACATGCCTCATTCCAGCTAAAGAAATACCCTGAAGCTCTGGAAGCTTTCCGGAGGTTGAAGGTTGAATTTCCCAAATTTAGTAAAATTTCTGAGGTTCAATATAACATAGCCAAAACCCTTTATTCAGAGAAAAAATATAGCCAGGCTATTGAAGAGTACTCCTATTTTATTTCCCATTGTACCCTTTCAAAATATCTATCCTGGGCACTTCTAGAGCGAGGATTCTCTTACTTTAAAGAAGATAAATATAGTCAGGCCTCCGATGATTTTGGGCTAGCGGGAGAAGACTTCTGGCAAGGGGAAGCTCTTTACCGGTTAGGTCAATATGAAGAAGCAAGACAAACTTATGAGAAAGCACTGGCTGATACCGAGGAAAAATTATACTGGGAAGATTCCCATTTTGGCATTGCTTATACTTACTTTGAAGAAAAAAACTACGAACAAGCAGCTAAGGCTTTCCAGAACTTCATCGATTCCTTCCCCGAGTCAGCTCGGCTTGCTGAATCCTGGACTCGCCTGGGAGATAGTCTCTATTATCAAAAGAAGCTGGACCAGGCAAAGAAGAGTTATCTAAAAGTAACGGATGAGTATCCTCAAAGCGAGGAGGTTAAAGATTGTCTATACAGCATCGCTTATACATATCTAGCTGAAGAAAAATTTAGTCGAGCAGCGGATTACTACAACCGATTAATCAATGGATTTCCTTCCTCTAAATATATCTCGGATGCTCTCTTTCAATTAGGAAAGTGCTATCTTAATCTTTCCCAATACCAGGAGGCACACCGGGCCTTTCAAACCCTCATCACTAACTATCCTGAAGATCCCATGGCCAGCTGGGCTCAATATGAGAAGGGCTGGTGCTACTTTGAACAAAATCAATTCGGGGAGGCTAAGAGCGAATTTGAAAAAGTTGTCCAGAATTATCCTCAGAGTAAATGGGTAGATAATTCTCTTTTGGGGATGGGGTACTCTTTTTTTAATCTTAAAGATTTTGAGAAAGCAATCCAGAGTTACTCAAAAATAGAGAAAGATTTTCCTGCCTCTGGCCTTGTCTCTACCTCTATATATCAAATAGCTGCTTCTTATTCTAAGCTAGAAAAATATCCAGAAGCAAGGAAGGAATATGAAAGATTCATAGGTCTTTATCCAGAAAATCCTTTGGTTAGTGACGCTCAATATGCTATAGGCTGGACTTATTTTCATCAAAATAAATTTGAAGAGGCAAAAGCATCTTTCCAAAAGGTAATTTTGGATTATCCACCCACAGAGCTACTCGTACTCCAGGCCCACCTTTGGATAGGACAGTGTGATTATAATCAAGGGAAATATGAAGAGGCTTTAAAAACTTTCCAAACTCTCGTGGAGAAGTATCCAGGAAGCGATCTTGCTCCAGAAGCTCTACTTAGAGCAGGTGAATGCTACCATAAGCTTGAAAAAGAAGATGAATCTCTAGCTATCTTTCGCAAGGTGGTAAAAGACTATCCTAATTTCGAAAGCGCAGATTATGCCCAATACAAAATAGCTAGTTACTTCTGGGGGGGAGAGGATTACGAGAAGGCTGTGGCTGAGTATGAAAAGCTAATCACCGATTTTCCCAAAAGTTCTTATCTTCCTGATGTTTATTATCGGCAAGGATGGTCTTTTCATAAACTAGGTAAGTTCCGTGAGGCAGAATTAGCTTATTCTCAATTCATTGAGCTCCTTTCGCTTTTCCCGGAAGAAGAGGCTCGAAGAGGGGATGTCTATTATAGGTTAGGAGGGTCTCTCTTTGAACAAGAAAAGTTCAAAGAGGCAGTTGACTCCTACAAGAAAGCTCTCCAGATAGCCAAGGAAAAAAGTATTCTCCACAATTCCCTTTACGAAACTGCTCTTTGCTGGGAGAACCTCAAAGATTGGGAGAGGCAAGCAGAAGCCCTTGAGGAATTTATTACCCAATTCCCTACCAGTGATTTAATCTGGCAAGCTCATCTAAAACTGGCTAATTCGTGGTTTAATAGAAACGAACTTGCCCAGGCGCGGGAGCATTATACCTGGGTTATTAAGAATAGTGAAGAGGACGCCCTTAAAGTAGAGGCTCAATTTAGAATAGGAGATTGCTACTTTAATGAAAAAAATTTTGACAAAGCAATAGAAGAATACTTAAGGGTTCCTATACTCTATCCTCAATATAAGGAATGGGCCGTTAAGGCTCGACTGCAGGTAGGATCATCCTATGAAGCTCTTGACCAGTTCAAGGAAGCTAAAAAGGAATATCAAAAAATCATTGAGGAAAAATCCTTTGAAGAAAAGTGGAAAAACGAAGCAAAGAAAAGGCTTGAGGAACTGGAAAACCAGTAAATCGTATATAGTACATCGTATATCGTGAAGAAAGATCATGGACGAGGGACGAAAAACGAGAGGTGATGGACGAAGGATGAAATCAAACCGAGTATCTAGTATCGAGCATCGAGCATCACGCTCTACGCTATACGCTATTTCTTGCTGGTGGGTTTACTCCTATTCTTTTTACCAACCTCGCTCGGCGCAGAAGAGCCTGCAAAAGAGAAACCCCTTTCTACTGAGCTTCCTATTATAGTAGTTAAAGGGGAGGATAGGTCTTACCTGGAAATAACAAGAGCCAGGACTTTGTCTCTTATGCAGCATCGAGGGGAAAAAAGTTCGCTTTTGCCTGCTTTTGAAGCTGGACTTGCTGAAAAAATCTATTATCATTTCCTCTTTTTCCCTGGCTTAGAAATAGAAAAACTCCCTCCTCTGGAAAAACCTTCTGTTAAAGAAAAGAAAGAAATTTATCCTGCTGCTCTTCTTGAACCTCGTTTTAAGAAGCCTCTAATTAGCTACTATATTCCATCAAGAAGCAAAAAGATTTTTTTCATGCAGCATCGCGGAGAAAAGAGACCGGCTCAACCACTTATCCAGCTGCCCTTAGGTGAGAAAATCTCCTACCCTACTCCAAAAGAAAAATCTGCCCTCCCCTATCTTCATATTTCTGCCTCTGCTGGTGATCATAACAGTCTCGCTTACCAACTGGATTATGGAAAAGAAAAAGAGAAAATGATGTATTTTCTCTTTCTGGGAAAAGTTTCAAGTTCTGAAGGCGTAAGATACAAAGGAAGTTCTCTTGCCAAAAACGAAGATTGGTTAAATGGAGAATTTATCTGGAATTCTTCGGAAAAGAGAAGAAAGCTTTTTAATTTGGAAGGATATCAAAAAAAAATCAGCTTACCTGGAGGGAAAGAAAGAAACAAGAATAAACTGGGTTTAAAAGGAGATTTTACCTTTGAGTTGCAAGAAGATAAGATTTTTAGAGCTTCTGCCTGGCTGGAAAAAACAGAATTAATAGGACCAGAACCAGAATATCATCAAGACATTACCTCAGGAATACAAATAGAACTAGAAAAACCAGATATTTCTCTTCAGGGAGGAGCTAAGGCCGAATATAGCTCCTATGCACCCAATCAAATTCATCTTTGGGTAAGGAATGAAGCTATAGCCTTTAAAAGAATAAAAAACTTAACCGGACAGCTAGAGATAGGAATTAAACAAATCGGGGAAAGAGGAAGTCAAATCATACCCCATCTCAAGCTGCTCTACCGAATAGGCCCCAAAAAAGAGTTTCAGGTAGTGGTGGAAAAAAAGTTCTATTCTCTTGGGCTTGCAGATTTGTATCTTTTCCGGGATTATGTAGAGGTAAACCAGGACCCTGACTTTAATAAAATAGTAAACACCTGGGATTGTAAAGGTGAATTTAAATATAAATTTTCTCCTCAATTAGATATTTCCCTGGAAGGATTCTTTAAAACCGGGCAAGATATTATCTGGAATTGGGACGATATAAAGTCATTGGTTAAACCAGAAAACCGCTCTATAAACTCCTGGGGAGTCCAACTTAATTTGCGTCATTTTGGCAAAACTTTTGAAAAAGGATTCTCCTGGGTCCTTCAAACCGCAGAAAATGCCGAAGATCCAAACAAAGTAATCCCCTATTATCCCCCAAGTATAA
>JAUWRC010000027.1 GCA_030610745.1 Clostridia bacterium | reverse complement strand
TCCATACCTGGCCTATCTTTAATCTTTACCATACAGACCCGACAGGCTCCGGCAATACTCCAGCCTTTTTGATAGCATAAATGGGGATTTTTAATTCCATTAGCTAAGGCTGCTTCCATAATTGTAGAGCCTTCTTCTGCCTGAATCGGTTTCCCATCAATAGTTATATTTACAGCACCCATCTCTTTCTCGTAATTACTTTTCGAATAGTCTTAAATACTCAGAAAACACGAACAAGCGGTTTCTTTTAAAACCAGTAATCTCTTTGAGTATTCCGATATTCTGGAATTGTTTGACTAATGTATTTGCTGAAGGCTGGGTAATCTTTAGCCTTTCCCTCTCATAAGTTTAGTAAGTTTTTATATAAAATTTTATATTTAAGGTTTAGCATTTAACTGTTAATAAGTCAATTCTTCGGCAAGATATTGGGAACTAAGGCAGTTCGAAAACCATATTGGCACGACCCGTAAGACCTATCTTACGCAAAATTGAGAATCGGATACGAATAGCCTCCAGTGTTGTATCTCTTGGAACTATGTTCATATCCTCAAAGCTATCCTCCAAATGATATCATGTTTATCTGTTTGACGGCAGATAACGGGACTCGGGTTTGCGAAGTCGTTTCGTCAGAAACGATTTGGGCGAAGTCTGAAAGACGTAGCTGTATAGCCCGTGTTATATGACCGAGTGACTGAAAGAAGTGAGGCAAGGAAACCGAAGGTTTCCGCAAAGTTTGAGGGGGCGAACGAAAAATTAAGGTGAAACATATCTTTTAACATAAATCTATCTATCATATCTTCTTTTTAGAAATCTCACAAACGGATTTAATACCATACGTACACATTTCCTAAATAAGTGTTTATCTCTAATAAAATTGGCAATAGGAGGACTTAAGGAATAATAGAACTCTATAAACAAATTTCCAATTTTACTGGTTTTTAATTTATTGTCTCTCCAGTATCTTAGAATTTGAATTTCTTTAGAAAAAAGAGTTCCATAAGCTGCAGTGGCAATAAAACAACCGCTAGCATTTCTTGACGGAATAGCATTTCTTGATGGAACCTTCTTTTCAATATTAATAACTTTTCTAATAGTCTTATCAGAATAATACAATTCTATAATCAGTTTGTCACCTACTTTAACATGAGACAATTGTTCAGAATCAAAAATAAAACAAGACTCCACTGTACAACCAGCATATATTATTCCAGATGTAAAATAACCTTCTAAATAATTTCTAGCCTCAATCTGATTGTTGTTTGAAGTTATGTATGTTGGCATTTCTACACTAACATTCTGATTTTTGTCTGTGAAATTTTTAATTCCTACAAATATTTGCGTTCCAATGTAGTTTCCCTTCATGGGTTGATTATGAATTACTTGAAATATTTTAAAACCAAAATCTTCTGAATCGTTTTCTGATGTAGATTTCCCTTTAAAATAATCATAATAGTCTCTTCCATCAAGATATGTATCACAAATATATCTTTGAAGTTTATTCCAATCCCACAAATCTACACCAGTTTTTTCAGCCAAGTTCTTAACTTGATTTGTAAATGAAGAAGTGGTTATCATCATAGCATCATTGCATTTGTAGTAGTCTTTTCCACCCAAAACTTGATTAACATCCCTTACCCCCACTTTATTAGTTCTAGTATATCTTTTAACTTGAACAGCAATATGTTCGTTGCCTTTCTTAATTATCAAATCAACACCATAATCTCCACTATATTTCGTCTGTTCAACTTTGTAGCTATTGTCTCTAAAGAGCTGAGAAATAAAATCTTCAAAATCCTGTGGTGAAAAATCCATAAATTTATTAGGCATTCCGGATTTCAAAATTTTTGGAATATCAATGTTTGAAAAATCCATATCAACACCTTAATCAACAATATGTATAAATATTTTTTCTATTTTAATAAGGTTCCCCTCCCCCAACCGGTGAGCCGAGCCGTAGGCGAGAGTGCAACGTGCCGACGAACTCCGAAGGAGTGAGGAGAGTTCAGAAATCCGCCGACTAATTAAATTCTTTGATTGTCTGTTTAATGGCAGATTCCAATCTTTCAGGTTCATCAGTACCTAACCTGTATTTTTTACCATTTTTCATCAATATCTCAACAGAATACAACCCCGAAATATTGTACAGCCAGCCATGCGGAGTTAAACTAATCCTCCAACCATAATACCAAGGATTTTTTACAACGCGGTATGACCTGATATTTTCTAAATTAAAATTTTTACTAACAATCCCAAGTCCAAATCTAATAGTAAGCTTGGTTTTATCTATTTCTATTGTCAGAGATGGAAACAGCACTAAACTTAGTAATAAAATAATAAATAAAGCTAACACAATTGGCGTAAATTCATAAACAACTCCAATAAAGAGTAATATTAACAATGGAATACTTAATGCAACAATGGACAAATATCCAATTTGTGTATGCTTGTACATCATGTTTTTATATTGTTCAATCTATTAAAAATCTTTCCACCTATAGAGGCGGATTTCTGAATTTCACTTAACTACTTTTAGGCGACGGACGCCTATTTTTACTTTTTTGATAGTTGCTCAAGTGCAAATGCCTCAGCATCCCCATAAGTCTTATTCATTCCACTGAAGCTATATGCGAATTGATAAACTTGTTCGAATGTCGCTTGCCGGGACTTCTTAGTAGGGAGTGTAATGACAGTTGGCTGCTCGGACCACTGAGAAGGGAAACGGGGCTTTGGTCCCAAAGGAGGCCGTACATACTTAGGCGACTGATATATATGCCTTAACAGAGTTTCCAGATTGGAACTAAACATGTTATCGTCTCGGAAGTCTATGTATGTTCTTGACTTCAGATAAGAAGGTAGAGAATCACTCGAACTTCCTTTTCTAAGAAGTGGCACAAACTTCTTAGGAGAAGCAGTGCCTTCAAAAATCTCCCCTGTAACTATGCTCTTCTCATACCCGACACCACCTTGGCCGACATTTGCCTTCTGAGCAAAAATAGGTGTGCAGACCAGTAAGACGAAGTCAGATTCACGTATGCAAGTCTCCATATATTCCGTCAAGTCCCTTCCGGGATGAACGTCCCACTGATCCAGATGTGTCACCACACCGTTACGTTGCAGTTCAGCTGCCAAGTGCCTCACCCAATCTTTGTGCGCATCGTTATCCCAGGAATAACTGATAAAGCATTTTGGATGTGCCATTTTTTACTGTGCCTCCGATAGGCATCTGATTGTGTCTGTCGCCTAACGGGACTCGGGTTTGCGAAGTTGCGAAGCAATTTGCGAATTGCGTTTAGCAATGCCGCAAACCCGAAATTAGGCGAAGTGGCGTTTCGCCACGAGTCTAACTTCGGGTGAAGCCCGAGTCCCGTTAAGCAAAATGAAGCGAAGCGACATTTTGCTTAACTACTTATAACCGAACTACTTCGTTTATGCTCCCAAATTAGGATATTTTGCGAACTACTTCGTTTATGCACAACTCTAGGTGAAGCATCAAATTAGAACTTTTTGCTATTTCCATCTACTTCCAAAATCTAAAGGGCTTTTAATCCATCCAATATCTAGCTGGCTAACATGAGTATATATTTCTGTAGTTTTAGAACTCTTATGACCAAGTAACTCTTGAATATACCGTAAATCTATTCCACTTTCTAAAAGATAAGTAGCAAAACTATGGCGCAAGGGATCGTTGCCAATGGGGAAAAGGAAACGGTTTTCAAATTTCATCCTCCCTCATTTTCTCCTTACCCATTTTTTCTAATACTTCCTCAATTAAAGGTTTTACTTCTGGCAAACGTTTCTTTATTGTTTCCCATAACACCCCGAGCTTTACCCCAAAATATTCATGGATAAGTTTATCACGCATTCCTGCCATAATCTTCCATGGAACATCCGGATATTCCTTTCTAACCTCATCGGTTATATGTTTTGTTGCTTCACCTATAATTTCAAAATTTCTTATAACCGCATCAATAGTTTTGATGTCTTGAGTAAACTTATCAAAAGTAAGTTCATCCGTGTATTTTTTTATTCTTTTAATGGCCTCAAGTATGTCATCAATATAGACTCTGTAATCCCTTTTCATATATAAATCGCCTCTTTTAATATCCTGTCCTTTATGCGAGGTTTCAATGTTTCTTTCATAACCAAATCCACTTTAACGCCCAATATTTTACTTAAAAAATCTTCAAGTTCAATAAATTTAAATAAATCAATCACTTCATAAAACCCAACCAGAATATCGATATCACTTTTTTCTTGCTCTTCCTTTCTCACATAAGAGCCAAATACACCTATAGAGCTTACTTTAAATTTTTCCTTGAGAATGGACTTATGTTCATTTATTATTTTTTTAATCTCTTCGAGACTCCTTATAACTTTCCTCCAATTAATACCTTTACCTTCGTGAAGAGATTTGCGTCCTTTTTCAATCAGAGCCATTTCTTCTGGGGTGAATTCTTCCTCAATTTTTTCTGAAATAGATTCCCTTATCAAACTAGAGACTGATCTATATTTTTTTTCTGCAATCCTTTTGATGCTCTCATAAAGTTCTGTCGGCAAGTTAACTATTATTCTTTTATCTGTAACTCCCATCCTTCAGCACCTCCTTATATCAAAGGTATATCTTAATGATATACCTTTGTCAAGAACTTTAGGCGATGGACCAAGAAATAATTACCAAGGGGATTTTTTAATGGGAACAAAATAGGAGAGAGAAGTAGCCTGTCCCCCTTTTCCTGTATTTATCCACTCAGCACTTTCTTCAATATCTCCCCTGTATAAGAGCGGGGATTCTGGCTGACCTCTTCTGGAGAGCCGAAGGCAACCAGCTCTCCTCCTTCTTCACCTCCTTCTGGGCCTAAATCAATAATATAATCGGCTACTTTAATCACATCAGGGTTGTGCTCAATGACGAGGACAGTATTTCCCTTATCCACTAATCGACTTAAGACATTCAAAAGTTTCTCTATGTCGGCAAAATGAAGACCAGTGGTAGGTTCATCTAATATATATAAGGTCTTACCTGTACCTATTTTAGAAAGTTCTTTGGAAAGTTTTACTCTCTGCGCTTCACCTCCGGAGAGGGTGGTAGCAGATTGTCCCAGATGGATATACCCTAGCCCCACATCATTTAAGGTCTTCAGTCTTCTTTTTATCTGGGGAATATTGCGGAAAAATTTCAAAGCCTTCTCCACGGTGAGCTCTAATACATCGGCAATATTTTTACCTTTGTATTTTATCTGAAGGGTCTCTTTGCTGTAACGTTTTCCCTTACAAACATCACAAGGGATATAGACATCAGGAAGAAACTGCATCTCTATCTTGATCATCCCCTCTCCTTTGCACTGCTGGCATCTACCCCTTCTTACATTAAAGCTGAATCTGCCCTGGCTGTACCCTCTCATCTTAGCCTCTTCTATCTGGGAAAATAGCTGCCTTATGGGAGTAAAAAGGCCAGTGTAAGTACCAGGATTAGAGCGAGGAGTTCGCCCAATGGGAGATTGATCAATGACTATAACCTTATCAATAAGCTCGGCTCCTTCTATCCTGGTATGCTTTCCCGGCCTGGCTCTACTGCGATAAAAATACTGAGCCAGAGCCCGGTATAATATCTCTTCCACCAGTGTACTTTTGCCTGAACCAGAAACGCCGGTAACGCAGATAAATGTACCCAAAGGAATCTTAACATTTATCTCTTTCAGGTTATGCTCGGCTGCTCCAATGATCTCTAAATATTGACCATTCCTGGGATGACGGCGCTTGAGAGGAAGAGGTATCTTTAGCTCACCCTTAAGATACCGGCCAGTCAAGCTGGCCTGGCAATTAATAACATTTTTTAAGGAACCACTTACTATTACCTCCCCTCCGTGTTCCCCTGCTCCCGGTCCTAAATCGATAATATGATCCGCTGCTTCTATGGCAGCTCTATCATGCTCTACCACGATAATAGTATTACCCATATCCCGCAGGTCTCTTAAGGTATCCAGAAGTCTCTTGTTATCCCTTTGATGTAGGCCAATGGTAGGTTCATCCAGAATATAAATTACCCCCACCAATGCGGAGCCTATCTGGGTGGCAAGGCGAATACGCTCTGCCTCCCCTGCTGATAGAGTACTTACTCTCCTGTCCAGAGTGAGGTAATCCAATCCCACACTGACCATAAAACCCAATCTTTTTTTTATTTCCTTTAATATCTCGCCAGCTATCAACTCTTCCCGCGGGGTTAATTTCAACCGGGAAAAGAAGGTGCTGCTCTCCTTTATACTTAACTTGACTACATCATAAATAGATCTACTCTTAAGAGTTACGGCTAAGCTTTCTTTGCGCAGGCGAGCTCCTCCACAGTCGGGGCAAGGAGTTCCTCTTATGTATTTGAATATCTCCTCCTGGACATAGCCAGAGTCGCTCTCCTTGTATCTTCTTTCTAAATTAGGAATGACCCCCTCAAAAGGAGCCCAGTAGTCATAGAATTCTCCTCTTTTTCGGTCTGTAAACTTAATTTCCTCAGAATCTGAACCATAAAGAAGAATTTTCCGTATCCTCTCTGGTAAGCTCTGGAAAGGGGTATCCAAGGAGAAGCCATAATGTCTGGCTAGAGAGGTAATTTGTCTAAAGTAATATCTAGCCGCTGTTCTTGCCCATCTGTAGAATCCTACTCCTTCCTCCCAGGGAACAATCACTCCCTTATTTAAAGACTTAGTTTTATCCGGCACCACCAGATCGGGATCAATAGTTTGCTTGGTCCCGAGGCCATTACAGGCAGGACAGGCCCCATAAGGGCTGTTAAATGAGAACATGCGAGGAGATATTTCCTCATAACTAATACCGCACTCCGGGCAGGCAAAGTGCCTGCTAAAAATATACTCCTTATCTTTTTTACCGAGCTTTTGAGTAACTAAAACCAACCCTTTCGACCTATCACTGGCTGTTTCCAGAGAATCAGCCAGGCGGGTTTCTATTCCCTTTTTTACCTCTAATCTATCCACTACCACCTCTATATTATGTTTTTTGTTCTTATCAACAAATACTTCCTCTTCTAAAGGACGAATTTCTCCATCAATTCTTATTCTTAAATAACCCTCTTTTCTTACCTCTTCCAGAAGGTCCCTGTGCTCTCCCTTCCTTCCCCGCACCAGAGGAGATAAAATCTGGATTAAAGAGCCCTCCTCAAGCTGCATAATCTGGCCCGTCATATCTTCTATAGTTTGAGGCTGAATTTTCCTTCCACACTTATAGCAATGGGGCTGGCCAATGTGAGCGAAGAGAAGTCTTAGGTAATCGTAGATTTCGGTAAGGGTAGCCACAGTGGATCTGGGATTTGAAGAGGCTTTACGCTGCTCAATAGAGATGGCTGGAGATAAACCTTCAATGTAATCCACCCTGGGTTTAGACATCTGCTCTAAGAATTGGCGGGCATAGCTGGAAAGTGATTCTACATATCGGCGCTGTCCTTCTGCATAGAGAGTATCAAAAGCAAGAGAGGATTTTCCTGAGCCGCTCAGACCCGTGATAACTACCAATTTATTGCGGGGAATCTCAATATCTATATTCTTTAGGTTATGCTCTCTAGCTCCCTTTATAATGATTTTATTCTGGCTCATTGAAATTTTTTTCTACTTCTCTACCACTACTGAGGCATAGCCGACTACTGCTCCGTAATCTCCGGTGATGTCTCCTGAGGTGGCGTACTTTAAAAGTCTTGCCTTTTTAGCTCCCAGTAAAGAGGTAGCTACAAGCATAGCCATTACCGGACCCGAGCCGCACATAGAGATACGATAGCGAGAAACTGCCTTGTTGAGACTTTTGGGATCTAGAGAAAGAATAGCCTCTAGGGCTTTTTTATCCTGAGATTCTGCAATTTTTTTTGGCTGGTAATGAGTAAAATCTGTACTGGCAATGATTAAGCTATTTTTTCCTTTAAGTACTTCTGAAAGCACTTCTCCTACCTGGCGGCTGGTGGCCTCATCCTGCTCCATCATACAGATAGGGACAAGCTTAAAACTTTCTCCATAGCTATATTGTAGGAAAGGAAGCTGAACTTCCAGGGAATGCTCTCTTTGGTGGGCTTTCTCATCAAATTGTATAAGAGGAGAAAGGCCTACTACTTTTTCTGCTAATTCTTTATCTATTCTAGTTTCCCCCAAAGGAGTCTTCCATATATCCTTTTCTTCCATAGCTACAGATGCGCCGAAGCCACGGTGATTGGGACCCAGAATAACTACTACTTCAGGAAGTTCTTCAGTGACAGCCTCATAAAATCCTCTTGCTGCCACAGGGCCAGAATAAACATAGCCAGCATGGGGACTCACCAGACCTAAGATTTTACCCTCTCTTTTTGAGGTTAGCTTGGGGATATTTCCCGGTCCCAGGGAATGCGTATAGCAGTCCTTAATCTGCTGCCTTAGAGCTTGGTTTGTTCCCTCATAAAAAGTACCCGCTACCGCTGGTTCTCTTATGTTCTCGGCCATTTTTCACCTCGTATTGCGTATATCGTATTGCGCGTTAAAGGTTTGATTTATCTCTGTTATAAATAGGACTTGACAAAATTTCAAGATGTAGTATACTCTTGACAGTTATACTTCCTGGCGTTCCATTATGGGAGGTCAGGCATTTATTTTAAGAGAGGCCGCCTAAATGGCGGTCTTCTCATTTTTTGTAGAGTACACTTGCTAATAACATCCTCCGTTATTTCCTTCCTTTCATCGGCTTCCAGCCATAAGTCTTGGTGATAAGTTCCCTGAGGACCGTGAACCAGCTGAACTACTACCCCTTCTTTCTTGGCAA
Source organism: Clostridia bacterium (assembly GCA_030610745.1). Taxonomy (GTDB): domain Bacteria; phylum Aerophobota; class Aerophobia; order Aerophobales; family AE-B3A; genus JAUWRC01. The sequence goes on along the minus strand of JAUWRC010000027.1, from coordinate 4,260 downwards.
ATTCCACAGCTGGTATAAAGTCACTATCTCCAGCAACAATTGCTACCTCGTCAATTTTTCCTGTGCTTACCAAAGATCCTAAATCTAAACCAAGACGTAAATCCACCCGTTTTTGGAAAAAAATAGGTTTCTTCTTAGTGTCATTATAGCCCCGAAAGACTAATTTTCCTTGCCGCACACAAAATCGCGGAATTTTCTCTAAACTATGGAAAAATTTCTGCTTCCTAGAAAGCATCTTCCGTTCTTTTGGGGTAGGATTGGCTGATTGGTAAGGAAGGCAATCGTAGTAATATGCTCGAAGTAGCTCGGAAGAGCTACTCACCCACTGCACAAACTTCTCATAATCCAAAAAACCGCTGTCACTACCAAACCTAAAGTTTTTTGTGCATAACTTACCAAGATATCCTGCATCAATGAAAATTGCCAATTTATTCATGTTCTCCTCTATTTCCTCTTTTTCCCCTTATTTCTTTCACGAAGACCTTTAATAATCTCAATAACCAAGCTTCTTATATTCCGACTTTTTGAGAATACTATATCCTGTGAATTCGTCCGTAATCAGTCTGAATGACAACCACTTACGATTTTCTCCCTTTACGAGATACTAGATACGAGATACGAGATACGAACTTAATGTAAAACTACAAAAATTGGGGCCAGGACAAGGGAAATCACTGACATTAACTTAATAAGGATATTAATGGAAGGACCCACTGTATCCTTCAAGGGGTCTCCCACTGTATCTCCTATTACTCCTGCCTTATGAGCGGGGGAGCCCTTTCCTCCCAGATTTCCCTCCTCAATATACTTTTTAGCGTTGTCCAGGGCTGCTCCTGTATTAGCTGTTTGTATTCCCAGTGGAAGTCCCACTACCAGGGAGCCCACAAGAAATCCTCCCAGGGCTATAGGGCCCAGAGCAAAACCAATGCTTATGGGAAAAACTATGGCCAGAATTCCCGGAAGCATCATATTCCTCAGAGCCCCCCGGGCAGCCATATCTACGCATCGGCTGGAGTCAGCCTTTGCCTTTCCTTTTAATAATCCAGGGATTTCCTTAAACTGTCTTCTCACCTCTTCTACTACTTGAAAAGCTACTTTCCCTACCCCTCTAGCTAAAAGAGCACCATAAAGATAAGGGACCATTCCTCCAATGAGCAGTCCAGCCATAAGTTTAGGGTCAGCAAGGGAAAGAGAAACGTCACCTATGGTAACTCGATAGGCAGTTATTAGCCCTAAAGTAGCAAAAGCAGCTGAACCTATAGCAAATCCTTTGCCAATGGCGGCAGTGGTATTTCCTACTGTATCCAATTTATCAGTGACCTGGCGAACCTCGGGGGGAAGATGAGCCATTTCAGCAATTCCTCCTGCATTATCAGCCACTGGCCCATAAGAGTCAACGGCTAAAGTAATACCCAGGATGGAAAGCATGCCCAGGGCAGCCATAGCTACTCCGTACATCCCGGCAAAGAAGAATCCAATAAGGGTAGCTGCAGCAATAACTACTATGGGAATGAGGGTAGATAACATTCCCAGGGCTAGTCCATTCACCACTAGCACGGCAGGACCCGTCTGAGAGGAAATAGCCAGCTCTTTGGTAGGCTTATATTTACTGGATGTATAATAAACACTCACCTCCCCTATAATTAAACCGGAGAGAACACCAGCAATGATGGCCCAAAAAGGTCCAAGAATAGAGTAATTCCCATAAGCACTCCCAAGGTACTTTATAATAAAAAAGGAGCCAGCTATCATCAAAGCAGCAGAGATATAAGTTCCTCTGGTTAAAGTTGTCTGAGGATCTTTTGACCTGGCCATCTTTACCCAACCAACCCCAATAAGAGAAGCAAGAATCCCCCAGGCGGCCAGATAAAAAGGAAGATAAGTCAAAGAAATAACAGCTATGGAAGCGGCAATAGCTAAAGTAGCAATTATTGACTCTACATAAGATTCAAGAAGGTCTGCTCCCAATCCAGCCACATCTCCTACATTATCTCCTACATTATCAGCAATAACAGCGGGATTGCGAGGATCATCCTCAGGAATTCCTGCTTCCACCTTTCCCACTAAATCTGCTCCCATATCAGCTCCCTTGGTAAAAATTCCCCCGCCAGCACGGGCAAATAAAGCCATTAAGGAAGCCCCCATAGCATATCCATTGATGATAATAGGTTTGCCTTTGAATAGAAGAAAAACACCTATCAATCCCAGAAAAGCTACACAAACTACAGACAGGCCAGTGACTGCTCCCCCAGAAAAGGAAACATTCAAGGCAGATCTCAGTCCTTGCCTGGCAGCCTGAGTGGTTTTAGCATTAGCTCTGGTAGCTATGCTCATTCCAATCCAACCAGCCAGAGCCGAGCAAAAGACCCCTATGACAAAGGCTATAGCTGTCTGCCAATTGACCAGAGCACCCTGAACAATAAAAGGAGCCAGAGAAAGAAAAATGGCTACTACAACCACCAGAATAGCTACTACTTTATACTCTCTGTGGAGAAAAGTTTTTGCTCCTTCCTGAATGGTCTTGGAAATCTCCTGCATTAATTCATTTCCCGAACTCATCTTGAGAATCCCTCTTATCAAAAAACCCACCCCTATAAGTCCTATTACCGCTGCTCCTGCTGAAATGAGAACCTGCAGCATATTTTTTTTCCTCCTTTTTTAATTATATTCTCTCATTGCTTCGTCTATTCCCTGCTTTATCATTGTCTCTATGGCCTCTGTAGCTTTGTCCACCGCCTCTTCAATTATTTCCTTCTCTTTAGAACTAAATCTTCCCAGTACATATTCCTCTAAATCGAGCTCTTTGTCTGGTCTGCCAATGCCAATCTTTAAACGTGGGATCTCTTCCGTCTTTAAAGATTCAATGATAGACCTGAGACCCTTATGTCCTCCATCGCCTCCCCCGCGAGCTACTCTCAGTTTACCTAAGTCTAAATCTGCATCGTCACTTATAAGGATTATATCTTCTAATTTCACTGCATATTTTTGCTTAATTTGAGAAAGAGAGCTGCCGGCGAGATTGACAAAAGTAAGAGGTTTAGCCAGGAGAATTTTCTCTTTGCCTATTTTGCCTTCTCCCATCCAGGATTGACATAGATAACTATCCAGCTTAACTTTATATTCCTGGGAGAGTCTATCTATAACACGAAATCCTACATTATGTCGAGTCTCCTCATACTCCTTTCCTGGATTGCCCAACCCGAATATCACTCTCATTTCTTACTCTTTTTCCTCTCCCCTCGGGGGAGAGAGAAAAAGCACGATGTGCTTTTTCAGGTGAGGGGGAGATTACCCCTTCCCTTCCTTTTCCTTGCCAGGTGTTTTCTCTTCTTTTTTCTCTTTCTCTCCCTTACCAGCGGTCTCTTCTACTTCTTTCTCTTTCTTACCTACTACTTCTACCTCCTCGGCTATTTCTTCCTCCTCCACTTTCTCTTCCTCCTCTTTCCTCATAGGAGAAACTACTGAAACTACTACTTCCTGGGGATGGGTAATAACCTTTACCCCGGAAGACAGGGTTAAATCTTTTACCTCAAGGAAATCCCCTGTATTTAAAGAAGTTATGTCCACTTCTATAGCTGAAGGAAGGTCTCTGGGGAAACATTCAACTTCCACCTCTCGTACCAGATGTTCTACTATACCTCCCAATTTCTCCCCTTGAGCTTTACCCACAAAGGATAGGGGCACCACAGTAGTTACTTTCTCTCCTCTGGTAATCTCATAGAAATCAATATGCTGGAGGCTGCCACTCACCCAATTCCGCTGTATTTCTTTAATTATTACTTCCCGAGGTTCGTTTACCTTCTGATCAACTATCTCCAGAGCAATGATCTTCCCCTTCTTATAAAAATGAGAAAAAAAATTATGAAGATCTTTTAACTCTATTTCTAGAGATAGACTTTTTTTAAGATGAGGTCCATAGAGAACAGCAGGCAATATCTCCTTCTTCCTTAGTTTTCGGACATACTCTTTACCTGTTTTATTTCTTAGCTTTGCTTCTAACCTAACTTTTTCCATCAAAAAAACTCCTTTCATAAGAATAGAGAACTTACAGATTTATTTTCATGAATACGTCTTACAGCTTCTCCTAACAAAGGGGCTACCGAAAGAACTTTTAATTTGGTCTTTACCTTCCCTTGACGCAAGGGAATAGTATCGGTTACTACCAGTCCCTTCAAGGGGGAGTCTTCAATCCTCTCATAAGCATCCCCTGAAAGAACAGGATGAGTGCTGCTAGCATAGATATCTCGCGCCCCTTTTTTT
>JAUWRC010000148.1 GCA_030610745.1 Clostridia bacterium | reverse complement strand
CGGTTGAAGTTATACTCAACAAGCCACTCGGTTATCCTGGGATTGAACTCTTATTTTTCCACAACGTTCGCATTTCAGCTTCAACATTGCTTTCACTCTTCCCTAATATCATCAGGACCTGCCCAGTTAGCTGGTAACAGTATATCAGCCTCCTGAGTAATCTATGCTTCTACTAATCTCCCAAGCTGAGAAATTTCTTTACTACCTGTTGGGCTACCCATAGAATTGGTAACGGGTAATTCAGGCTCTGGTGTCAAAGAAGCGGTATTTGTAACGAGCCTTAATCCAAGTGTAGCCAGGATACTCCCGATGGTACCAAGTGTAGGGTTAGCTTCACCGCTTTCCAGCCTTGCGATATAAGGCTGGCTAATTCCTAGCTTAGCAGCAAATTCTTTCTGGGTTAGATTTGCGTTTTCCCGTGCTTTTAGTAGAGTAATAGCAAAATCCAATTTTGCATCCTCAGCTCCATATAGCTTTGCAAATTCTATATCTTTAAGATCTTCCAATAAGTCTTCCCTTGGGGTCTTATTCATATTTATTCCTCCTTTGTAACCAGATATTCTTCAAGTAGCTCACGAGCTTTATCTACATCTTCTATTTGTATTCGACTATGTTTACGCCATCCGCGAAGCAAGATAAACTTGCCTTCTTTCCGATCAAAATAGGTAGCCAAACGCCATTTATTACCAGCTGTATGGCCGAGAGTTATTCCTCACCAATGTCCTGGTAAATGCTGCTGAATTGTGCCAGGGCAGATTCAAGATTGTCGGCGATTTCGCGTGCGAGGACATCTGGAGGTGGAAGGTTGGCGGAATCCTCAAGGCTTTCATCCTTCAACCAGGATATATCAAGATTTACCTTATCACGTTGCATCAACTCTTCGTAGGTGAAAACCCTGAATCTCTCAGTTTCCTCTCTTTCGTGTCGGTTTTGTGGATTGTAGCACTGGATAAAGTCCTGAAGGTCTCCATAACGCAGTGTATTGGTTTTAAGGGTGAAGTGCATATTTGTTCTGAAATCATAAATCCAGAGTTTCTCCGTCCAGGGTTTTTCGCTGGCTGGTTTCCTATCAAAAAAGAGGACATTTGCCTTAACTCCCTGGGCATAAAATACACCTGTGGGTAAGCGCAACAGGGTATGGACATCACACTCGTAAAGTAGTTTCCGTCGCACTGTCTCGCCGGCACCACCTTCAAAGAGAACGTTATCGGGTATGACGATGGCAACTTTCCCATTTATCTTCGTTATCGTCTTTACATGCTGGAGGAAATTCAACTGTTTATTCGATGTAGTCGCTGAGAAGTCCGGGCGTTCATAGACCTGCGATTCCCTGCCAGCCTTTCCCTCACCGTTGACTATGGTGATACTGCTTTTCTTGCCAAAAGGGGGATTAGTGAGCACCATATCAAAACGGTCACCGGGGTCAGCTATGAGACTATCTCCACTTTCAACAGGAGTCTCAATTCCATGAAGGTAAAGATTCATCACGCAGAGCCTGACCACCCCGTCAACGATATCCTTTCCTTTGAGAGCCTGGAATTTAAGGAACTTTTTCTGGTCAATATCCAGTGGATAATGAGAGATGTAATCATGAGCTGCTAGCAGAAAACCACCAGTGCCGCAGGCAGGGTCACAGATAGTCATTCCTGGTCCAGGGCGCATGACCTCAACAATAGCTTTAATTAGTGCCCTTGGGGTGAAATATTGCCCGGCGCCGCTCTTAGTATCCTCGGCATTCTTCTGCAAAAGTCCTTCATATATTTCCCCTTTGACATCAATGTCTAATCCGACCCATATCTCGGTATTGATAAGCTCGACGAGGCGCTTTAGTTTGGCTGGGTCCTGAATTCTATTCTGAGATTTTCGGAAGATAATGCCCAACATGCTGTTCGCCTTACTCAGGGTCTCAAGGACGAGACGGTAATGGGCTTCTAATGCAGCTCCATCCTTCTCCAGCATACTTTGCCAATCAAAGCCTTTGGGAATGGTCGAAGGCTTATTGAAAGGAGGCTTGGTCTGTTCGTCAGCCATCTTCAAAAACAGAAGATAGGTCAGCTGCTCCACATAGTCGCCGTAGCTTACGCCATCATCGCGGAGCACAGTGCAGTAGTTCCACACTTTTGAGACAATTGCAGATGATTCATTTGTCATATCAACATCGTCCTTTAAAACATATTTACGCCAACATGCACTTGACAAAAAGAGGGACCCATGATAGCTTAGTATCAAGCGGGTAAGTCCTGCAATGTGCCTTGAGTGCTTCCTTCCATCGGTTGGCTATGAGCCCAGGGGTAAAGAGACATTGTAGGGGCCGCTTTTTTATTATCTCCTTAATGTAAATATTCTGTATCACAGCTAATCTTATCTTTGAATATATCATACCATTTCGCATCGTCACGCTCGTATTTTCGGAATATTCCCCAACAAAATAGGTCTGCAGCCTGCAATTCCGCGCTTTCTTGGGAGCTAAGATGTGAGGGGTCAAAAGCAGTATTAAGAGGAAGTAATGCCTCTATTTGATTAGTCAGATACTGATTGAAATCCTTGGTTTCTTCTTTATTTTTGGACCTATCAACTACCATCTCAACATTCTGTTCCACGCTGGAAAGAGGAAGCTTCTCCAGTAGTAATCGGGAGAGGAAATTGTACAATTTCTTTTTACCTGTTTTCGTTCTGAGATGTGGCTGCACGCGACTTTTGTTAAGAGGGAGAGCATAAATAGCCCAGTCAT
>JAUWRC010000006.1 GCA_030610745.1 Clostridia bacterium | reverse complement strand
AAGGGTGTGGTAGTCAGTTGTGTCGGAGATGACAAGTTGGGCAGGGAAATACTGGCCTGCCTTGACAAATTGGGCCTTGAGCGACAATATGTCTCCATAGACAGAGACCATCCAACAGGCACAGTCACAGTAAAATTGGATGAAAACGGAAACCCCAATTTCACTATCCATGAAAATGTAGCCTGGGATTTTATCCCCTTAAATGAAAACCTATTAGACCTTGCAGCCGAGACAGATGCGGTCTGCTTTGGTTCTTTGTGTCAGCGCTCGGATGTTTCCCGTAAGGCTGTGCAAAAGTTTTTGCAAGCAACAAAACCTGATTGTATTCGCGTGTTTGATATAAATATCCGGCAGTCATACTACAGTAGAGAGATTATTGACACCATGCTGAAGCTCTCAAATGTCTTGAAACTCAATGATGAGGAACTATCCCTTGTGTCCAGGATCCTTGAGATTAAAGGTTCGGAGTCTGAAATCCTTGCCCAGGTAAGTCGAGGTTACGAGCTTCGACTGATTGTTTTAACAAAAGGGCCCAAAGGTAGCCGTCTGTATACCCAGGGTAAAGACTCCACCCATAAAGGTATACCACCGGCTAAAATTGTGGATACCGTGGGAGCTGGTGATGCATTTACCGCGGCTGTTACCCTTGGATTTCTAAAGGGTAATGACCTGGATCAGATTAATAAGCATGCCAATCGGATAGCTAGCTTTGTCTGTTCTCAAAGTGGTGCCACACCTAAACTGCCGCATGATTTGATCCAAAACAACCAGGAGGTTTAAAAGAGGAAAGTATCTCAGCTTTTAGCTTCTTAAAGCAAAAGCTTCTTAAAAAAAATTTAAGTAGCTGTAAGTATATAAAATACTTTTATATGGAGGACGTAGAGTGAAGACATTCAACTATTTTCAACCAACAGATATTAGATTTGGATATGGAAGGGTAAAAGAAATTGGTGATATTGTTGCTCAATTTGGGAAGCGTTGTCTTCTTGTGTCAAGGCCGGTATCTAATGTGTTTGAACCAGTAATGGAAAGGGTTAAAAAATCACTTTCAGATACTAGAGTAAGTTTTGTGCATTTTAACGGGGTAATACCTAATCCGACCACTAATATCGTAACTCTGGGAACAGAATTGGCAAGATCACATGATATAGACGTAGTTCTTGGATTTGGTGGTGGATCCAGTATGGACACAGCAAAAGCTATAGCAGTTGAGATATCCCATAAGGGAACTTCCAGATTACACCAACAACCCACGCGTGGCAACTCGCGATGAAGTACTTGAAATACTTAAAAAGGCTTTTCGGCATCGAGCTCATAGACTCCTCAATTGCATAATTGAGGAGGGCATGATTCACTTTCTCATCAGGTATTTGACTACAGTCAGGAAATGGTATAAAGTAGACAAAGAGAAATTGCATGCTTAGGATACCCACCTAAGATAAGTTTCTGCCTTCATTCGACTCTACTCAGAAATTTTGTTAATACTCAGACATAATTTTGTCTTAAGAAAAAGGAGAAGAAATGGCAAAAAGTAAGGTCTTTTTGGTTGAGCCCGAGGGAGCCTGGCAGAAAATAGATAAGCTCTTTTCCCGAAGTGGGATAAAAGATAAGATAGACCCCGGAGATATTGTAGCCATCAAATTGCACTTTGGTGAATTAGGCAATACTCGTTATATCCATCCCATTTTTGCCCGAAAGCTCGTGGACTTAGTCAAGGAGGCAGGAGGTGAGCCTTTTTTAACCGATACAACCACTCTTTATAAGCATACTCGGGAGACCCTATTCGGTTATTTAGAGACGGCAGCCAGAAATGGTTTTACCCGGGAGACGATGGGCTGCCCTATTATTATTGCTGATGGCCTCAGGGGGACTAATGGAGAATGGATAGAACTGGCCTCATTTTCTAAATTCAAGCGGGTAAAGATAGCCCGAGCTATTTATGAGTCAGACTTTCTTATTTCTCTTGCTCACATTACTCTTCACGAAGCAGCCGGCTTTGCTGCCTCTATTAAGAACATAGCTATGGGCTGTGCTACCAAGGAGACAAAATTAGCTATGCATGCCTCAGAGGCAAAACCGGTTTACAATGAAGAAAAATGTACTCGCTGCTTGAGATGTATTAAAGTCTGCCCCGGTGAAGCTTTTTACGAGGAAGAAGATAGAATTAAATACGAGCCAGCAAAATGCATAGGATGCGGTGAGTGTATTGCCTGGTGTCCATCAGGGGCTATTACTGTTCCCTGGTCATCTGTTCTTGCTTATGATGTGCAAAGGGGATTAGTAGATGGTTTCAAAGGAGTGGTTTCTATTTTTGGAGAAAAGGTGGGATTTATTAATTTGGGATTCGACATCACTCCTGACTGTGATTGTTTCGGCAGAACCAGCCTCCCTATTACTCCAGATATAGGTATAGTTGCCTCTGAGGACCCTCTGGCTTGTGATAAGGCTAGCTATGATTTAGTTATAGGTGCTCCCTCTTATCCCGGGTCTAGAGCGGATAAAAAAGGAATAAAGAAGGGAGAAGATAAGATAAAATCTCTTTGTCCAGCCACTGAGCCAGCCAAGTTTTGGAAACTTTGCCAGAAGATGGGATTAGGAAGCCTGAATTACGAGACAGAGATAATTCGCTAAAACTAGCGTATAGCGAGGGACAAGGTCCCACCTGTCATTGCGAGGAACAAAGCGACGAAGCAATCTCTTCTTGGGATTACGGAGTCTGTTACGAGATTGCCACACCTGCCTTTGGCAGGCTCGCAATGACAATGACAAGAAAGAGTGAAATCATTGAAAAACTATACGCTACCTGCTAAAACTAGCGTATAGCGGGTAGCGTTTAGCGTTTAGTAAGGGATAAGCTTTAAGGGATAAGGTGAGGGAAGCACGATATACGATATACTATGTACGATATACGAGTTTTAGCCACATAGCTTCCAGGGCTAGTCTTTGATTAACATTACTTTTAAGATAATATCTGGTTTTTTCAATTGTCTCTATAATTTGCTTTAAATCCAAAAAAGAGTATTTCTCCTTTTGTTTTTTAAGTTCGCGGGTCTTATCATCGTTAATCAGCCATCTATCCCCTCCCTGTTTTAAGATTAAAAGGTCACGAAACCAGAATAAGAGTATATCCAGAATTCTTTCCAACTCTTCTTTATTATAGCTTGCCCATCTTGCAGCTAGATTAAATATCTCTTCTATTTTCCTCTCTTTTTTTAAACTATCTAAAATCTCCTCTCTATTTTCAAGGATGCCCTCCTCTTTTATTAAACGAAGAGCTTCTCCTACTTTTCCTCTTGCTAGTCTTGCTAATAGATGAATTTTCTCGGGGTTTTGAGGCAGGTGCTCGGCTATGATTTCCTCAATTTCTTTTAAAGAAAGCGGTAGAAAGCGGATAATCCTGCAGCGGGAAAGAATAGTAGGAAGTAGTTTTCCCTCGCTCTGGCTGATTAAAATTAACACTACCTCTGCTGGTGGTTCTTCTAAGAGCTTGAGGAGGGAATTGGCTGCCTCTAGAGTGAGGCTGTCCGCTTTTTCTATAATCCAGACCTTTTTTCTTCCCTCATAAAGTTTATAGACAACCTCTCTTTTTAGACTGCGAGTTTGCTCAATCTTAATGGAGTCTTTCTCCGGGGTTATAACTCGCACATCAGGATGGTTTCCGTGCTCTATCTTTCGACAAGAAGAGCATCTATCACAACTGTCTGTTTTGCCTTTCTCGCAGTTAAGGGCTTTGGCAAAAGTTAAAGCAGTAAGGCTCTTTCCTACCCCGGCTGGTCCGGTGAATAAATAAGTGCCGCCCACAGATGAAGTAGCTATCTCTTTTTGCAGGAGCTTTATGGCTTGCTGTTGACCTCTTATATCTTTGAAGGACATAATTCTTCTTTCACCTCAGGTGTTTTCCAAGTATCTTCCTTATCCTCAACTGGATTTCTTTTACGCTGCCTTCGCCGTTAATTACCTTTATCCTTCCTGCATGTTTTTTGGCGAGCTTAAGATATCCCTGACGCACCTTCTGATGAAAAGAAATTTTCTCATTTTCTATTCTATCCTTTTCTTCGCTTCCACTTCGTTTTTTGGCAAGGTCAGGGCTAATATCTAGAAGAAAGGTTATATCGGGAAGAAAACCGTGGGTAGCTCTTTTATTTAGCTCTTCTACCCAGGGGATATCCAGTCTCCTTCCATATCCCTGGTAGGCAATTGTGGCATCGGCAAAGCGATCCGAGATTACAATCTTACCTTTCTCTAAAGCTGGCTTGATTATTTTTTCTACATGCTCGGCTCTGTCGGCAAGGTAAAGAAAAAGCTCACTTATTCCGTTTATCTCTTTAGTAGAAGGTTCAAGGAGTATTTTTTCAATTTTCTCTCCTAATCCAGTTCCACCAGGCTCCGAGGTCTGGACTACTTCATATCCCTTTTGTTTAACCCAATCAACCAAAAGAGAGATTTGAGTACTCTTTCCACTTTTATCTATACCTTCAAAACTAATGAACAATTAATTTTCCTCTTTTTTCTTTTTCTTTCAATGGCTTTTTTTAAATCTTTTGGTAAAATTATAGCTATTCTTTCAAACATTTTCCGACCCCCATTTGATATTATCTAGCTATATTTTTGGATTTTGTCAAGGGAAAAACTGGGGGAGGGCAAGAAAAAATTCACACTTTACGCCATAACCTTGACTTTTTTTTTATTTATTATAATATAATCTAACCAAAAGACCAAATTGGTCAAAAAGTTCACAAAGAAAGGAGCACTCATGAAAAATTCTAAGTCCGAACTCATTATTAATATTGCCCAAAAGTTGTTCGCTCAATTTGGATTTAAGAAAACTACCGTTGATGAAATCGCCCACTCAGCTCACATTACCAAAAGCAGCATTTATCATTATTTTAGTAGCAAAGAAGATATTTTCCGTACAGTGGTAGAGGAAGAAAGCCGGATATGGAGTCAAGAGATAAAAAAAGCAATCAATAAGGCAAGTACTTCTCAGGAAAAGTTGCGCGCTTACATTGTAACAAGAACGAAGTACCTTAATCAATTGGCTAACTTTTATAGCGCACTCAAACAGGAATATTTAGAGCACTACTCCTTTATCGAAAGGATAAGAAAAAAGGATCTACAAGGCGAAATAAAGATAGTAAAAGATATTTTAGAAGAAGGGATAACAAAAGGAACCTTTCAAGTAGAAGACTCGGAGTTAACAGCATTTGCCATTGTTACTGCTTTAAAGGGACTGGAATATCCTTGGACAATGGAAGTACCTATGCCCGACGTTGAAAAACGTATCGACCTTTTGCTAAGAGTGTTATTCAATGGATTGGTAAAGAAGTAGTCTCTTTTGTTATCAGAGGGAAACTAATCTAAATAGTGGGGAGAAGCAGCCTGGAATAAGAAGAGGTAAAAGAAGATGCTCAGGTTTTTATGGATCCTGGCAATTGGAGCTCTCGTATTTTATGTTTTCTACCTATTAGTCCCTACAAACAAAGTGCCAGATATTATTCGGAAAATTGGTACAAAATTTCTTGATTTATTGAGAAAATAGAAAGCTGATAGAAATCTTTGGAAAGAATTTATACAGATAGTATTTACTGAATAAAATGAAACAAATTAAGTTAAAAAAAGGATGTGAGGTGATAGGTAAGGGACAAAAAATGATTGTTTCTAATAGGGAAATTAGAATTCTCCTCCTGTACGTTTCAGATGTTTCTGGTCACTACTGTGCTGCTAAGGCTATAAAACAGGCTTTAGAGAAATTGTATCCCCAGGTGCAGGTTAAAGAAGAGAATTTATTTAATTATGGAAGTTCTCTAATAGTCAGTATAATAAATGCTCTTTATTATACTGTGGTGAAACTCACTCCCTGGCTCTGGGGTTTTCTATGGGATAATAGACTGATATATTGGTTCACTTTCCCCCTAAGAGATTTTCTTTACCATTATAATTTTTCTCGACTCTATAAGGAGGTTATTGCTCCTTTCTCTCCTCATGCAGTGATATGTACTCACAATATAGCTTGTGCTCTGTGTTCCACTATTAAGAGAAAGAAAAGTCTATCCTATTTATTAGCAGCAGTACCTACTGATTATGCCCTTCATCCTTATTGGTTTTATAAAAATGTGGATTTTTATTTCTTGCCCCACGAAGGGCTAAAGGAAAATTTACAGAGAAAGGGGATTCCTTCATATAAGATTCAAATTACCGGCATTCCCATCCTGTCTGTTTTTTCGGAATACAAAGATAGGCAAAAATTAAAGGAAAAATGGGATCTAAAGAAGGACATTTTTACCATTCTTTTGATGGGGGGCGGACAGGGAATGGGATCATTGCATCAAATAATCCTTAACCTAAACAAGCTCCATTTACCTGTTCAACTTTTGGTAGTGAGCGGAACAAATCACGGGCTCAAAGAGAAACTTCAAGAGATGAAATTAAAATTAGATATACCTATGAAGGTATGGGGATACGTGAAAGAAGTTGATGAGTTGATGGAAGTATCGGACTTGCTCATTAGTAAACCAGGAGGGCTTACCACTGCTGAGACCTTAGTGAAAGGTCTCAGCATAGGAATTGTTAATTCTCTGGGCGGTCAGGAAAAAAAGAATCAAGAACTTCTTCTAAAGAAAAAAATTGCCTTTAAGTTATCAAATAAAAAAGAGATGAGGGATCTCATTGTAAGGTTTTTATATGAATCTCATAAATCTTTTGAGTTTAAGGAGCGGCAGATTAAGGTAAAAGAACTGGCAAAACCTGAAGCGGCTTTAGATATTGCCCAAAAAGTTATGCAATCAATCAATGAGAAATTTTGATAAATTATCTCTCTTCATCTGTTGGCACCTTCTGTGTGAAAGTAAGACATTGAGCACTTTTCTCTAACTTAAAATTCCCATTTTATCTACACTTCTATTTACAAATTGAGGACATTTTATCCTCTTTTTTTCAAACAAAAGCGAGCGAAAGATTTGACAGGATATTTTTTTTTATTATAATACTGACTGAATAGTCAGGCAATTAGCAGGAGGGATTTCTTTCCCCTCACTCTATCCCTCTCTCATAGTTCGTAGTTGGTAGTTCGTAGATAAAAAACAACAAATAATGTTCTACAAACAAATAGAAGGTCTTAGTCAATGAACTATGAACAACGAACTAAAATAGGGGAGAGGGAATAATGAAATACAAATGTTAAAAGCTGGCCCCATTTCCTATAATAAAAGAAAGAGGCGAAGAGATTTTGCCGCTCAGATTCTGCAAGCAGCGGAGAAACTCTTTGCCCAAAAGGGATTTTATTCCACTACCATAGGTGAAATTGCCAAAGAGGCAAAATCAGCCAAAGGGACGGTATATCTTTATTTTAACAATAAAGAAGATCTTTTCTTTTCTGTAATAGAGACCAAGCTGGATATTCTTCTGGACAAGATTCAAGAAACAGTGAAGAAATCTGGCTCAGCCTCGCACAGGATTAAAACAGCCATCAGTATTCATTTGAAGTTTCTTGAGGAAAATAAGAACTTTTTCAAAGTTATGCAGAATCTTCCTAAAGGATTAAAAGAGAAACTGGAAAGGAAATTAAAGGGGAGAGTAGTAGAGAAGCAATCTCGATACATAGAGATTCTTGATGGATTAATTCAAGAGGCTATTGACAGAAAAGAGGCCAAACCCTTAGATTCGAGAAAATTAGCCGTAATTTTAATGGGGATAGTTCACAGTCTTACTGTCTATTGGATTTCCCAAAAGGGAAAGAAGTCCTTATCTACTGATAAGTCCTTAGCCTGGCAGGTATTTTGGGAGGGAGTAAGCAGAGAATAAACTTGATTACACAAGGAGAAAAAAATGGTTGGGCAGTTAACGACTAAATTAAAAAAGGGGTTGCTCCAGCATCAGATTAATCATTATCTAGACAGGCTAGCCAGTACCCAAAATAAAGAGGAGTTTTATGAGGAATTTGATGTTATGTTAAGAGGGCTCTATAAATTTGCCGGTCCTAATAAATCTGCCATGGAAAATGTAAGGGAAGCTTTTCAGAGAAAACATCCGATGACGGACCTGGCGCGATTACTTCTTCAGGAAAGAATATCTAAAGTAACAAGGGAAAGATTAGCCAAAAATTTCTTTTGTGACTGGGTTACGGAAGCAAAGAAAAGGGAAAAACTACAAGAAGAGGGCTTTAAAGCTCCTTGGTTTTTTGTTATCTCTCCCAGTAATGCCTGTAACCTTAACTGCTATGGCTGCTATGCTCATGAATATGAAAAGGGGCAGGGTTTATCCTACACTGTCCTGAATAAGATTCTGAGGGAGGCTAAGGAACTGGGGATTCGTTTTTTAACCCTCTCGGGAGGAGAGCCTTTCTATTACAGAGATAAGAAAACAGGTAAGAATCTTTTGGATTTGGCTGAAGAACACAATGATATGTATTTCCAGGTCTATACTAATGGGACATTATTGGATGAGAAAACAGTGGAAAGATTAGCTAAATTAGGAAATGTAGCTCCGGCTATCAGTATGGAGGGTTTTAAGAAAGAGACAGAAGAGAGAAGAGGGAAAAGGGTCTGGGAAAAGATAAATAAAGCCAGGCAAGACCTGCACCAGGCGGGTGTCCTGCAAGGATTTTCAGTTACGGTGACCAGGCAAAATGCGGATATTGTTACCAGCGATGAGTTTATTGATTCTCTTATTGAGAAACATGTCTCCTTTGGTTGGTATTTTATTTATATTCCTATAGGAAAAAAACCAGCCGTTGAGCTTATGCCCACCCCTGAGCAGAGAGATAAGCTTCGCCAAAAGGTATGGGAATGGCGCTCCAAGAAACCCATTTTCGTGGGAGATTTCTGGAATGACGGGCCCTGGGTAGGAGGATGTATAGCTGGAGGAAGGAAATACTTTCATATCAATTCAAAGGGGGATATAGAACCCTGTGTTTTTGTCCATTTTGCCGTGGATAATATCTTTAGTTTATGGGAAAAGGGCAAAGGCTTAAGAGAAGCTATTATTTCTCCTTTCTTTCTTTCTATAAGAAGAAAGCAATTGGAGAAAAACGGTAACTGGTTAACTCCCTGTACTATCATTGATAAGCCTGAAATCTTAAGGGAGGTAGTCAAGGAATATAATGCTTATCCCACTCATAAAGGGGCAGAAACTATAATAGAAGGTGAGATTGCCCGGTTTCTGGATGATTATGCAAAGCGTCTTGAGGCAATAACCAGGCCGGAGTTTGAAAAGATGGTTAGCGGAGAATATGATTCTCCTGTGGTAAAGTTAAGTGAAGTAATCCAGAATCATAGAAGGAAAAATAAGAAAGAGGTAGAAATTCAGACCAGAACAACCAAAATACAATGAAGATACTATTTATTTCACCAACATGGAAAAAGGAGATGAAAGCTAAAAGGCTGGGTAGGAATAAGGTATTTAAGGTTCCTCCCCATAATCTTCTTATTGTATCTGCCCTGACTCCTAAAGATATTGAGGTAGAGATAATTGATGAGAATATAGAAAGAATAGATTTTGAGAAAGGTGTTGATCTGGTAGGAATAACTGCTATGACTGCCTCGGCTCCCCGTGCTTATGAGATAGCTGATACATTTAGAAAAAAAGGAGTTCCCGTAGTTATGGGAGGAATTCATGTTACAGCTCTCCCAGAAGAGGCAGCCCAGCACGCAGATGCGGTGGTAAAAGGAGAAGCGGAAGGAAGCTGGGAAAGATTACTTCAAGATTTTAGGAAAGGAGGAAAGGAAGCACTGGTTCAGTTTTATAAAAATGATGAGAGGCCAGATCCTGCCATAATACCCCTTCCCAGAAGAGAACTTATCAAAAATAAAGGATATTTACTTAGCCGCTTTTTACAGCTAAGCAGAGGTTGTCCTTTTAATTGTTATTTTTGCTCGGTAAGCAAATTTTTTGGCAAGAAATTTCGCTTTCGTCCCGTAAAAAAGGTAATAGAGGAAATCAAAGGCATGGTGGGTAAACCTCTTAAGACACGCTTTCTGGGATTTCTTGATGATAACATTGCGGGAGACATTGCTTATGCCAGGGAATTATTTAAGGCCTTGATACCTTATAATCTTTTATGGATAGGCCAGGCTTCTATTAACATAGCCCATCATGAAGATATTCTCCAGTTGGCACAGGCGAGCGGATGCAAAGGGCTGTTTATTGGTTTTGAATCAATTTCTGAAGCCTCTTTAGGGGAGGCCGATAAATCTCAGAATAAGATAAAGTTTTACGAGAAAGCTATTAAGAAAATTCATCAGTTTGGGATAGTCATTGAAGGAGCTTTTATCTTTGGTTTTGATAATGATGATAAAAGTATCTTCCGAAAAACAGTTAAATTTATAGAGAAGGTAAAGTTGGATGTTGTTCAATTCAGTATTCTTACCCCCTTACCCGGGACCAGACTAGAAGAGAAGTTAGAAAAAGAGGGTAGAATCATAGATAGAAATTGGTCAAATTATGACCTATCCCATGCAGTTTTCCAGCCAAAAACAATGACTCCCCAGGAGCTACAGCAAGGATTAGACTGGGCTTATAAGAAGGTCTACAGTCTTTCTTCTATTTTTAGGAGAACAATCGGTTCATTAAAAGGGAAAAGATGGAAATATCTGGGCCCTCTTCTCACCTTAAATCTGGGCTATAGAAGTATCTTTAAAGGAAAAGAAGGTAAACCCCTGTAGAGCCTATGCCTATTTTGGTGATTATAAGGAGGCTGATCCCGGCTGTATAAACAACGAAGAGGTCTTTTTCTCCCCCTCCCCCCCCACAGGGGAGAGGGAAGGGGTGAGGGGACTAAGGAAATAAATTATGCAATATTGTAGTGAGTGTGCAGGTACACTTGAAAAGAAAGAAATAGAGGGGCACCAGAGACTGGTTTGCCCTCGATGTGGCAAGATATATTATCAAAATCCTCTTCCTGTAGTAGCAGCAGTTATAATAGGTAAAGAGGGGCGGATATTATTGACAAAAAGAGGACTTCCACCTGGAAAAGGAAGATGGGCTTTGTTGGGAGGATTTGTGGAAAAAGATGAATCACCAGAGGAGGCCATACTAAGGGAGATGAAAGAAGAGATAGGGATAGAAGGAAAGATAGAGGATTTGATAGGCGTATATAAGAATGAGAGCGAGCTATATGGTTCGATAACTGTCATTGGCTATAAGATATCTTCTCAGTCAGAGACCTATACTCTAAATGAGGAAGTGAAAGAAGTGAGGTTTTTTCCTTCAGACCGTCTTCCTTCTATCCCTTTTTCTTCTCATAAAAGAATCCTTGAAGATTTATGGCGAACTCGCAAGAGCCCTATTCCTACTGTAGATATAATAATTGGAAAAGAGGGGGGGATTATTTTGATAAAAAGGAAAAATCCTCCTTACGGCTGGGCTCTGCCAGGAGGATTTGTGAATTATGGGGAATCTTTAGAATGTGCAGCCAGAAGAGAGCTCAAGGAAGAAACAAATCTGGAGGCAAAAGGGTTAAGGCAGTTTCGTACCTATTCAGACCCGGCCAGAGATCCACGTTTTCACACTATTACTACTGTTTTTATAGGAAAAGGGGAGGGAAAGGGGAAGGCAGCTGATGATGCCGAGCAGCTGAAGATATTTAAAAAAGGAGAGTTCCCCTCAAAATTAGCCTTTGACCATAAAAAGATTCTAGAAGATTATTTTAAGGGAGGTTATTCTAATGCCTAAAATTGCTATCTATCCAGGCAGCTTTGACCCTATCACCAATGGGCATTTAGATATTATAAAAAGAACTCAAGGTTTGTTTGATAAGGTAATTGTCGCTGTGAATAATAACCCATTGAAGACTTTTTTATTTACAGCCGGGGAAAGAGTAGAGATGATAAAAGAGCTTTTTAGTGTCTCTAAGGGTATAGAAGTAGAGAGTTTTCAGGGTTTACTTGTTCAGTATGCGAAGGAAAAGGGAGTTCGCTTTGTAATTCGGGGACTGCGGGCTCTGTCAGATTTTGAATATGAATTTCAAATGGATTTAATGAATAGGAAGCTTAATCCTGATATCCAGACTATCTACCTTATGACCGACCAGCGCTATTCCTATCTCTCCTCCGGCATAATTAAAGAGATTGTTAAGTTAGGAGGGAATGCAGAGGGTTTGATTCCCGATTTAGTGAAAGAAAAGCTTTTAGAAAAATTTACCTAGAGGCAAGAACTAACCCGGCTGAACTTATGAAAGCGAACATCATTACCGCCACTTTCTTTGATTTTCGGTAATATGTTAACCGTATTCAAGCCCCTTATCAAACAGGGGATGCTTCCTTATATTTTTGGTCAAGGGCATTTTTGATACTCAGTTTTAATTCCTTGGGAGAAAATGGCTTGTTAAGATAATCGACTGCTCCTTTTTTCATAGCTTCCACTGCAGTAGTTATAGATCCATATTCTGTATGAATGATAACCGGAAGCCCGGGCTTTTTCTTTTTTATATTCTCCAAAGTCTGGATTCCATTCATCTGAGGCATTCCAAGGTCAACAAGAATCAAATCAAAATTTTCTTCCTCCACCGCTATTATGGCTTTATAGCCATCTTCCACACTTCTTACACGATAGCCTTCCCTTTTTAAAACATCTGAAAATACAGCTCGCACATTTGCTTCATCATCAACTACTAGAATATATTTTTGTTTTTCGATCATTTTTCTCCGTCTCCCTTTTTATTTACTTTTTTCTATAAAGAGGCAATTTCTGTGCCAAATTTTTAAAAATGAGTAAAACTCACTCAAAAATGGAACTATACTTTTTCTTTTCTGGTTTGCCGGTTTCTATTAAAGTCTCTTTACTTAAAATAAGACGTTCGATAATGTTCATTTTTTCAAAAGCCATAATGCACTTTGAACATTATCGCTCTCATTGCTTATATCTCGTATTGTGTCCTATGTTGTTCAGGCCGTGGGTCATGGCAACGGGTCACCCTCACATTCCTTGACAATCTTTTGCTGTCTGCTAAATTCCAGACAATTAGTATTAGCGAATAGTAAAAATTATGACTCAAAATTCGTAACCTGAAAAAGGGTGGGGGGTACGAGATACAAGCGACGAACAACGAGCAACGAATTTAGGGGATGAGAAGATGCAAAGGAGAGGGTTTACCTTAATAGAGCTTTTGATAGTAGTGGCAGTGATTACTATTTTATCCAGCCTAGCTGTTGTTAACTTCCTTCAAGTTAGGGAACGAGCAAAAAGGGCAGCGGCAAAGTCCTTTATTGCTCAGTTAGAGACGGCTATAAGTATGTATAAAATTGACACAGGCCACTATCCTCCTGATGAGAAAGGTTCTGCTTCTCTAAGAGAAGCTTTATGTCCCGATCCTGCCGATCCTATCTATAATAACCCAGAATGGAGGGGGCCTTACCTAGAGTTCAAGGATAAGCAGATAAATAATTATGGTGAAATTCTTGATCCCTGGCATAAGGGGCAGGGTGACCGTGTTCATATTTATTTCTATAAAGCTGATATTGATGAAAATCCTCTCACTTGGCCTCCTTTTCATAATAAAAGTAGTTATGATATTTATTCTAAAGGCTTTGATGGGAAAACAGGGACTGATGATATTGATGGGGATGGATTTGCCGATGGAGACTATTGTCAAAATGAGATAGATGACGATGGTGATAAGATTGTAGATGAGCTAAATCCTAATGGGCCAGGTGCAGCAAACGGATATCTAGAGGATGACATCAACAACTGGTAGGTTAAAAAGCTTCGGATATACCTTGATAGAGTTGATTGTAGTATTAGCTATTATTAGTGCAATTATTGCTGTATCTATTCCTTCCATCGGTAATTTTCTTTCGAGCCACCGCTTAAAGGATTCGGCTGAGGATATTGTTTCTACCTTAAGATGGGCTCGTCGATTAGCTATAACTAAAAGGGAAGTGTACAGGGTCGTTTTCAATCCAAAGAAGAGGAAATATTGGGTAGAGAATAAGGAAGGTAATGTTTTAGAAGAGAAGCGATCACTTGAGGAAAATATAATCTTTGCCGATCCTAAGCTTTATAAAAGAGGAGAGGAAGATGGGATAGTAGAATTTGATAATCCTGATGATAATAGTTTCTCTTTCTATCCTCAAGGAACAGCTGAGGCTGGCTCCATTTATCTTCAAGGTAAAGGTAACCGAAAATGGTATACTATAACCATAGCCAGTACCACTGGTTATGCTAAGGTGTATCCAGAAAAGCATTAACCCATGAATTCAAGAGCAGGTTTTACTCTTTTTGAAGTTATTGTTGCAGCCGCTGTTTTATCCGTAGGTCTTTTGATGATAGTTCAAATTTTTCCCTTAGGTCTTCGAGCAAAAGAGGCAGCAGAACAATGTTCTACAGCTGCTCTTTTAGGACAGCAAATGATGGAGGAGATAAAGAGAAAAGGGTATGACGATTTGAGTGCTGCTTATCCCTCTGAGGCTGACTCTGATAGAAAAGACTCTGTAGGGCCTTCAATCTTTGATGAGGCAAGTGATAATGCTTCATCTGAATTTTCTAATGGGGTTGCCGGTTATGGGGTAGGGGAGGGAAAATTTAAAGAATACAAGGGATATAGATACCGGCTGGAATGGTGGGATACCAGCACTCCTTATCTTCGTAAGGTGAAAGTGCGAATTTTGTATGGTGGGCGAAGAATGAGTGATGAGGATGAGTATGAAGATGATGAGGATGAAAGCGGCTGGCGGTATTTAGAATTTGTCACCTATTTAGCTAAGAAAGACTAATGAAAGAAACAGGGTTTACTTTAATAGAAGTTATTATAGCTACTACTATTTTAGCTTTCTTAATGGGGGTCTTTTATCATGTTTTTTGGAAAAGCTCCTCTGCCTGGGAGAAAGGAAATGTACGTACGCGGATGTATCAAAGCATCCGTATAAGTTTGGATGTGATGAGTCGGGAGATAAGGTGTGCTTTAATTAGCTCTGGCGATCCTCACCTCATATTTGAAGGAGATAAAACCACTTTAAATTATATTTCTGTCTCAAATAAGGTAAGCAAGAAAGGCGAATTTGATTTATGTGAAATAGGTTATAGTTTATCATCCCACCGTGAGTTATTAAGGCGAATAAAAGCTTGTCTGGATCCTTTTTTTGGTCAAGGTGGAGCTGCGGCTGTACTGGCTGATAATGTCTTAGATCTAAGTTTCTTATATTATGATGGAGACACCTGGCAGGAAAGATGGGATTCAACCAGGGGAACTTCGTATAATACTACCGACGATGCTCTCCCTCAAGCGGTAAAGATTACCATTATTACTCAGGATGAAAAATACCTGGAAGCACCTTTAAGCTTATCTACCATTGTAACTCTCCCTACTTCTTAGCGTATAGCGGGTAGTAGCGGTGCGATTTATCGCACATTATTGTGGCATAAATGCCACCGCTACTTTCTAATCTTTGCTTCTTTTTCTTATAGCTTACAGCTTAAGGCTTACAGCTTTTTCCGTTTTCCTTTACATTAATATAAAATATGGTAATATGAGAAGAAACAAGGAAAAAGGGAGTATGTGAAAAATGAGTATTACTAAGGTAAAGAAGAAGGAATTAAGAGAAAAGTTTGCCCATCATTCTACTGATAGTGGCTCATCTGAGGTTCAAGTAGCACTGCTCAGCGAACGAATCAAAAATCTGACCGCCCATCTTGCAGAGCATAAAAAAGATCAGAGTTCTAAAAGGGGGCTTCTACAGTTAGTTATGCGGCGGCGCAAGCTTCTCGATTATCTTAAAGGTGAGGGCCAGGGAAGATATAAGAAAATTATAAAAACATTAGGACTAAGAAGGTAATTAAATGAAAGAAAACAATACGGTTAGAATAGAAAAAAAGTTAGGAGATAAAGACTTAATTCTGGAGACAGGTAAGATAGCTAAAAAAAGTGGTGGAGCTGTGTTGGTTCAATATGGGGAGACTATAGTTTTGGTTACCGCGGTCATCTCTCCCACTGCCAGGGAAGATCAAGGATTTGTTCCTTTAACAGTGGATTATCGCGAGAGGGCCTATGCAGCAGGAAAGATTCCCGGAGGTTTTTTCAAAAGAGAAGGAAGACCTTCTGATGCAGAGATTTTATCCTCTCGGCTAATAGATAGGTCTATCCGCCCTCTTTTTCCAAAGGGATTTAGAAATGAGATTCAGGTAATTGCTACTGTGCTATCGGCTAGCGAATCTAATCAACCGGCTATTTTAGCTCTTGTAGGAGCCTCTCTTGCATTATCCATATCTGGCTTGCCTTTTATCGAGCTTATGGGGGGAGTAAGAATAGGAAGAATAAAAGAAGAATTTGTTTTCAATCCCCGCGATGATGAGTTAGAGCAAAGTGAGCTAAATTTAGTAGTAGTAGGAAACAAAGAGGGATTAATGATGGTGGAAGGACAGGCTGATAAGCTTGGAGAGGAAGTTATATTAAAGGCCTTCCGGGAAGGGCATTCCTATATTAAGAAAGTAATCGAAATAGAAGAGGAATTTGTTTCCCTTATTAAAAAAGAGAAAAGAGAGTTTCCTCTTTACGAGGTTGAGGAGGAGCTCAGAGAGAAAGTCATAGGCTTTGCTCAAGCTCAAGTTGAAGCCATTGATAAGGATTGGGATAAGAAAAAGAAAGAAGCCGAGCTGGAAAAACTCAAAGAGGAGGTTCTGGGAAAGTTTTTATGTGATTATCCTGGGAAAGAGTCCGAATTTCTGGATGTTCTCAATGAGCTAAAAAAGAAAAGGATGAGAGAGCTAATAATCAAGGAAGGAAAAAGATGGGATTTGCGGGGTATGGATGAAGTCAGACCTATTTCCTGTGAGGTAGGGATATTGCCACGGGTTCATGGCTCGGGACTTTTTACCCGCGGGGGGACCCAAGCCCTGGTCGTAACCACCTTAGGCAGTTCTGCCGATGAGCAGAGAATTAATGGATTGCAGAAGGAAGAAATTTCCAAAGCATTTATGTTCCATTATAATTTTCTTCCTTTTTCCACAGGAGAAGCCCGATTTCTGCGAGGGCCTGGAAGAAGAGAAATTGGACACGGTTCTCTAGCGGAAAAGGCTCTTCTGCCAATTTTACCCGAGAGTAATTCTTTTCCTTATACCATTAGATTAGTCTCAGATATTCTGGAATCTAATGGTTCTTCCTCTATGGCTTCTGTTTGTGGAGGGAGTCTTTCTCTAATGGACGCCGGTGTTCCTATATCTGAGCCGGTAGCCGGGGTAGGGATAGGTTTAATTAAAGAAGAAGATAAAACCGTTGTCTTAACCGATATTCAGGGCATGGAGGATCATCTGGGAGATATGGATTTTAAGGTTGCCGGAACAAAAGAGGCTATTACTGCCCTTCAGTTAGATATTAAAATTTCCGGAGTTGATATTCAAGTATTAGAAGAGGCTCTGAATAAGGCAAAAAAGGCTCGTGCCTTTATATTGGAGCAAATGAAAATGGTAATAAAAGAGTCCCGACCCCAGCTTTCTGACCATGCTCCTAGAATCACTACTCTTTCTATTCCCTTTGATAAAATCAGTAGTCTCATTGGTCCGGGAGGGAAGGTTATTAAAGGGATAATAAAAGAGACAGGAGCACAGATTGATATAGATGATGTGGAGGGAAAGGTTACCGTTTCTTCTCTTATCGCAGAAGGGGGCGAGAAGGCTCTAGCCATGATAAAGGGAATAATTAGGGACCCTGAGGTAGGAGAAATTTATACAGGTAAAGTAAGGCGAATAACTGATTTTGGGGCTTTTGTAGAAATTGCACCAGGTAAAGAGGGTTTAGTTCATGTCTCACAATTAAGCAATAAATTTATTAAGAATGTTTCCGATGCAGTGAAGGTGGGAGATGAGATTAAGGTTAAACTTATTAAGATCGATGAATTTGGGAGATTGAATCTTAGTAAGAAAGAAGCAGAAGAACACTGAGGCATTTCTTGACTTTTTGTAGGTATTTACTATACTATAAACAAAGTAAGGGGAGGAGGTGCGAGAATTTTTGGTTACAATTAAGATTGATGATTACAACTCTTTTTCTCAAGCCTTAAAGCGTTTTAAGATAAAATGTCAACAATCTGGCTTAAATTCTGAAATTAAAAGACATCGAGCGTATGAAAAGCCTACGGAGAGAAAAAGGAGAAAAAAACTTAAAGCTATTCGAAGGCAAAAAAGAAATATGTTGAAATTGCAAAGTCGGCGTCAGCAAAATCAGCGAACAAGAAGTTATTAGCCCCTGTCCTGGCGATAACGAGGAAAAGCTTTTGAGCTAACGCTTGGTTATGGGGATCCGTACTTCAGGTATGGAATGCATCTTAAAATAACGGGAAACACGATATACCTGAGAAGATCCCCCTGTTTAAAGTTCAACTCAAAAAGCTTCTCCTTTGAGCGTGAGGACAGGGATTTTTATAAGAGAGTGAGTAGAGTAGTGTTACGTACTGTTTTTATGGGGACTCCCAAGTTTGCTTGTCCTTCCTTAGAAACTTTAATTCAGAGAACGAAACTGGTTGGGGTGGTTACTCAACCTGACCGTCCCTCGGGAAGAGGGAAAAAATTTATATCTTCTCCCGTAAAAAAACTAGCCCAAGAAAAAGCCCTCTCCCTTTATCAACCTGAGAGTGTAAATAACAGAGCTTTTATTTATGAAATGAGAAAGATTGCGCCAGACCTCGTAATAGTGGTAGCCTTTGGACAAATTCTTTCTTCTGAATTTCTCCTGGTTCCCAGAATCTGCTGTTTAAATCTTCATCCTTCTCTTCTGCCGCGCTATAGGGGTCCTGCCCCCATTCCCTGGGCAATAATAAAAGGAGAGAAAGAAACAGGTGCAACTATCCAAAAAATAGAAAAAGGGGTGGATGAGGGAAGGATAATTATTCAAAGAAGTCTGCCCATTGGTTCTTCAGATACAGGTGGGGACATGGAAGAAAAACTCTCCTTATTAGGAGCAGAGCTTTTCTTGGAAGCAATAAAAATGATAGAGGAAGGTTCGGTTAAGTATAGAGCTCAGGATAGCGGGCGGGCTAGCTATGCTCCTAAGATAGAAAAGAGAGATGGATTAATTAAGTGGAAGATGTCCTCTCGAAATATTCACAATTTGGTAAGGGGATTGAATCCTTATCCAGGTGCCTTCACTTTTATCAAACTAAGAGGTGAAAAAACCAGGATTAAAATCTGGCAAACGGAATTAGTAGAGGAAAGGTTCGAAGAAAAAAGGAAAATTGAACCGGGTGAGATTATAAAAATATGGAAGGAGAAGGGTTTTCTGGTAAAGGGAGAAAAAGGACTCTTGTTAGTTAAAAAACTTCAATTGCCCGGCCGAAATCCCATCTCTGGCTATGATTTTGTAAAGGGGTATCAAATTAAAGAGGGAATGGTTTTTGGATAGTATATAGTATATAGTATATGGTATATGGTGTTTCCTCTCCCCTGTGGGGAGAGGAAAGGGGTGAGGGGGATGGAGCGAAGCGACACTATACACTATACGCTAAACGCTACCCGCTATACGCTAGAAAAGGGTGAGGGGGAATGAATGAATTCGGAGAATTTCCTGCCTAATTTAGCTAGGAAAGCGATAGAGGAGTATCTTATCAACCGGAAAATAATTTCTTTCCCTGAGCAAATTCCTAAAGAATTCCAAAAGAAAGCAGGAGCTTTTGTTTCTCTGCATAAAAAAGGCAGGTTAAGAGGTTGCATAGGTACCTATCTTCCTGCACAGGAGAATCTTACTGGTGAGGTTATAGAAAATGCCATTAGCTCTTCTACTCGAGATCCTCGTTTCCCACCTGTAGAAAAAGAAGAGCTCAAGGATTTGGAAATATCAGTGGATGTTTTGAGTTCGTCTCAAGCCATTAGTTCTAAAAAAGAATTAGATCCTAAAAAATATGGGGTGATTGTAAGCAAAGGATGGCAGAGGGGATTATTATTACCAGATTTGGAAGGTGTAGATACGGTTGAGCAGCAGTTAGAGATTGCTGCTCAAAAGGCAGGATTAGCTGGTATACCCATAGAAGAGCTGGAAATTCATCGCTTTACCGTCACCCGCTATAAGTAGCGGCACTTCTCTCCTTTACAGCCTCTTTATAATCCTCACCACTTTTCCAATTATCTTAGACTTATCTTTTTTTATCCAGGTTATAGGTTGATATTTTGGGTTGTCAGAAGTTAAAATGATTGTCCCATTTTCTCTGAAATGAACTCTCTTTAGTGTTGTTTCTTCATCATTGGTCACAAGGGCAATTTGCCCATTTTCAAGTTGAGCATTAGGCGAGATAATCACTCTATCCCCTGCTGATATTTTAGGCTCCATAGAGTCCCCTTGGACATCTAAACAAAAAGCCTGGGAATCTTTGACTTCAGAGGGGCAAGGCTCGTATTCTTCAGCCCAAGATGCGGGATATTCAAGGCCTGTATAGTCTATGAGTTTACTGGCAGAGATTTTATTGAGGACAGGGATTTGACGGAATT
Source organism: Clostridia bacterium (assembly GCA_030610745.1). Classification (GTDB taxonomy): domain Bacteria; phylum Aerophobota; class Aerophobia; order Aerophobales; family AE-B3A; genus JAUWRC01. The sequence goes on along the minus strand of JAUWRC010000006.1, from coordinate 4,860 downwards.
TTCCATAGGGTTGTCTATCCTCTTTTATACCCAAAGCCTGTTTTCGTTGTTCTATTTCTTTAGTTTTATATTCAAGTTGTTTATATTCAAGGATTTTAATTAAGGGTTTAGAATCGCATCCTAAAATATATGCTATTTTCTCAATAGCATAAAAGGAAGGAGGGCGGGATTTGTCATTCTCGATAAGATTATAATAAGGTTGGCTAATACCAGCTTTTTGAGCTACCTCTATCTGCTTAAGACCCTTTTTGAGACGTGCTTCTCTTAAAAGCTTACCTATACTCTTATTCATTTTTCTCTCGATGTTAATACGGTATTAATTGTATTTATTATATTATATTAATTAAAAAAGTCAAGAGGATTAATCATCTTTTTGTGAATCTTTTTAAGATTCACTAATTATAATAGATTGTTCCTCTCTGCTGCATAAAAGCGATTGACTCTTTTTGTTAAAAACAGAAAGTCAGCACTTGACAAGTTTCTATTATATTATATAATAGAAAGATGATGACTTTATATCATAAGAGAAAAGATGAGCTAGTGTATAAAAAACAGCAAAGGCAGAAAGTAGGGGCTTTTTAGATATGGTTAATGCAATGTCTATTGGAGTGGTGCAAGAGAAATCCCGAACACTCGGGTCAGGAGACCGAAGTTAATATAATTTTACCAAATAATATTGTATATATTTACAATATTTTAATAAGGAAAACATACCATCTATGAGGAGAATGCTGTGAAAAACAAAAAAGCCCGGGGATACAACTCCTCCACAGATATTGGCTTTTTTTCAGGATCAATAAAGTAAAAAGGAGGTAAAAATGTGGTCGGCAATCTTATTATTAGGACTTTTTTTATTGCTAGGCGAGAATTTACCGGTAACGATTTGGCCATCGACAACTTGCCCTCTTATTTCTAGCCAGTTCGCTACATTGAATGGCTACGGACTAAGTTTACGAACAGAAAGATTATCATTAAGTTATTATAAATCTACCTACAATTCACACGAACCAGGGGAACTTCTCCAACCCGGTGATAATGATTCCTGGGTCTATTCTAGAAAAGTCGATTTATGGCAAATCAATTATTCATTTTATAGAAATAAAGGTTTCGCTGTTGGTCTGGGTTTGAACAAAGCGGAGAGTGAAAAACCAGGGTGGCAAATTTATGCAGAGAACAACTTCTATAATTTTGCCTTTGTCAAGCTAGGCTTCAGACGTATCTGGATGGAGAAACCGATCGATGCTTTAGTGGTTAGTTTTGGGATTGATATTTTTGAGATAGTTAGTAGCGGTTTGATTCATCAAACAATATAGCGGTGAGGGGAAAGAAAGCGAAAAACGTAAACCGAAAAATGCAAAGCTAAAACTTGAAAGTAACGTATGTCTAGTAAGTTTTGAATTTTGAGTTATGATTTTTAGTTTTTAGCTTTATGCTACTTAAGATACGAGCGACGAACAACTAGCAACGAATCTGGTAGCGGGTCGGCTTCAAGTCCCACGTTCTTTTATCTCTGCTTCTTCTCCTACGATATACTATCTACGAGCGACGAGCAACTAGCAACGAATCTGGTAGCGGTGCGGGGACTCGATAAAGGATATTTTTAGTGTTTTAGAATTGGTTTGAAAAATCAACTCAAACTCTCGTCAATTATTTCTTTTTCCTTTCTTACCTCTTAAAGAATTTCGTGCTTTTTTATTCTTTTTTACTTCTTTTGTTAGCAAAATATTAGCAAAATTTAGTTTGGCATAAATTTGGTATAATTCTCGTGGATGGAAGGAAGAGAGATATCTTTATAATTCAGAACTTAATGCTTTCCATTTCCCTGTGGTAGAATGCTGTTTAAGTTCCCGCACTTTAATAAATGGTTTAATTTCTCTTAATATTTTCTGATAATCTTTCTCCGCGTTTCTAATCTTTTTTTTCTCTTGGAAAGGCAATTTACTGGTATCCATTTTCTCCATCGTTATCCCCCTACTTTGGCTCCAAATGAATAATTTTTACTTTCAATACATTTTGCTACATTATTAGTTGATACAAAATTATTTAATCTAACGTATAGTTCATAAACGATAGCCCAGAGTTTTTCTTTAAGATCTTTTATTTCTACATTCAAATCATTCTGCGCATCTTCGGCATAGATAGCTCTTCCATGGGTTTTAACCTTTTCTGGGGTAAGAAAATCCTTTATTTTATCCCTAATCTCTTCTTCAGACAACCCTGGTAACATTCCCGTTTTAAGCGCTTTTATGGCGATATCTTCCGATAAAGACAATGCTGCTTGAAATTCTGCTATTTCTCTTGCGTCATAATTAGATAGCTGCTGGAGATATGGCTGTAGATTACCTTTCTCCTTTACTGCATTTGAGAATAACTCTTCATAACTTTTAATTATGTTGTATACAGAAAACCTTTTTACTTGATCCTTTTCAGTATATATCATTTGTGGATCGATTGAACCAAGTTCGGATGTTTTACCCATAATTAACTTGCTTGCTCCAAGGCAAATCATTGTTGCAGCTGATTTTGCTTTCCCAGGTATGATTACCTGATATTCTCCAGTTCCACTGTATGACCGACAAATATTTATAATACGTTCCGCAGCTAAACCATCCCCACCCGGAGAACTCAATAATAATGCAAAGCCCTTTGATAAATCACATTTCTGTAAAACTCCCTCTAGTATATCTGCGTCATTATCTTCAAGCATAACAGGATACCTAAAACTGGTAAAAAATGAAATTATAGGTAATTTTATTTTTTTTTCTAACTGTAGGTAGAGAGAGCGCCGAGTACTATGTTCTTGATATTGTTCCTCTGCCACTTGTTGTCTTATGAGTTTATTTTCTTCCATAATACTTATTTTTAGCCTTCTTTTTCTTCTATTACATCATCCATCTCTTTTTCTGTAACCGATGGTTTAGACAAGGAAATTTTCTGGATGATTAGTTGATAGAGGATTTATGTGGTTTATCTGCTGTGCTTTTTCTCTCACAATATTCTATGTACCATCTACATAGAATACAACTCATGGTAGCGGTGCGGGGACTCGAACCCCGGACTCCACGGGTATGAGCCGTGTGCTCTAACCAGCTGAGCTACACCGCCATTCTCGTTGTTCGTATATCGTTAATTTTGTTTGAGGTTCATTATTCATTTTACGAGATACGAGCAACTAGCAACGAATCTGGTTGCGGGGGTCGGATTCGAACCGACGACCTCCGGGTTATGAGCCCGACGAGCTACCTGACTGCTCCACCCCGCTATAAAAATGCAGTATCTCGTTAATCAAGCTTTTAATTATCTATTTTTTACGATTCACGAGCGACGAGCAACGTATTTGGTGCCGGAGGCCGGACTTGAACCGGCACGGACATAAATTGTCAAGTGGATTTTAAGTCCACTGCGTCTACCATTTCGCCACTCCGGCCTTATCCGTTATCAAAACCAGGCTTTGTGTTTTCAAAAGGAGATTGTGGAGTTTAGCCCGAGAAGATTACTTCGTCTTGCTTGTAATGACAAACTGAGATTGCTTCACTCCGTTCGTAATGACAAGCGAGGTCCCTTGCTCACAATGGTAAAAAGAGACTTTTCAGAGGTCTCGCTTAGAATAAAATGAAGCCTACTTACTTAGGTAATGATGACACACGTCGCTATAGTATAATAATATATTCTTTTTCTTCTGTCAAGTTTTTTACCCTATTTTTCAGCAGGTGCAGGTAAAATCTTATATACTATTTCTCCTTCTCTGGCCAAGCCCAGTTTTTCTCTGGCCATTTTCTCTAGATAAAAGGGGTCTTCCAGGCTATTCATTTGTTCTTTCAGCCTCTGGTTTTCTGATTTCAATTGGTCCAGTTTTTCTTCTACCTTCCTTATCTCTTTTTGAGAAAGATTAACTACATAATAGCTTTTAATTCCCCAGAAAAGAAGAAAAAGAGATTCAACAATGACCAGAATAAGGAAAATTTTTTTTCTCATTTCACTTTCAAAGAAGGGCTAAATAAAGGTGAAGTAATTTATCTCCCAAAAAGAGAGAAATTAGAGCTGCTCCTACTAAGAAAGGGGCAAAGGGAATTTTATCTCTTCTTTTTTTAAGATGGGTTAATAAGAGAGTAGTAGCTATCACTGCTCCTAGTAGAAAAGAGAGGAAAAAGCAGATGAGCATCCCTTCCCATCCTAAAAATACGCCTATGCCTGCTGCTAGTTTGATATCACCTATTCCCATACTTTCTTCTTTTAAAAAAAAGGAACCTAGAAAATAGACAGCTAAGAATAGTCCCCCTCCTATAGCCATCCCTGCTAAGCTGGATAAAAAAGAAGGAAAATAGAAGTGCATCCCATTTTCTGGAGAAAATAGGTTAGTATAAAAAATGGTCTCTGTCCCTATTTTTAAGGAGTGGATAAAAATATTTATTATGAGCCCCGTAATTATTATTCCATAGGAGAGGGGATTAGGAATAATCTGATTTTCTAAGTCTATGAAGAAAATAGGAATTAAGAATGAGATAAAAAGAAGGTCTCTTAATAATAAAAGTGAGGAGGAGAGGGTAAAAGTGATTGGATAATAGTGGAGAAGGGAAAGAAGAAAAAGGGTTCCCGTTAATGCCTCCACTAAAGGATATCGAGGGGAAATAGGAGAGCTGCATCTTCGACATTTTCCCTTTAATAAAGAATAACTTAAAAGAGGAATATTGTCATACCATTTTATTGGATTCTGGCAATTGGGGCAGTGAGAGGCAGGACGAAGGAGAGATTGACCTCGCGGAAGGCGCCAGATACAAACATTTAAAAAAGAGCCGATGCACAGCCCTAGTATAAAAATAAAAAGATAGATCAATTTTTCCCCTCACCCGAAAAAGCAAG
>JAUWRC010000013.1 GCA_030610745.1 Clostridia bacterium | reverse complement strand
CTAAACAGGGAAGAGGGTATACGAGATACGAGCAACGAGCGACGAGATACGAATTAATCGGCTCTTAAGAACAATAAATATCCTAAAAAGATAGCGCTTGTCACCCCTATAGCATAATAGGACTGTGGAGCCCAATAATTACCTTTAATGCCGAATTCCATAGTCAATAAAAGCCCAAATTCATCCGTTACTAATCCCAGCCCTCCTCCAAATATAATACTGGCTATACCTTTTAAAACTCGTCGGTGCAATCTTTTATATTTAACTAAGGTTAGCCAGCCAGAAGATATCAATAACAATATTCCCCAGTAAAAATGATGAATGTGATATCCCTTTATATATAAATAGCCAAAGATAGCCTTTCCTTTTTGTACATCCAAAGCAATTGCCCGAGAGATACCCACACTAATCCCAAAAGCAACGAAAGCCCATAAAAAAGTTTCCTTACCTTTTTCAAGTATGTATCTCTTATACCATTTTCTCAGCAATCCCATTAAGCTCTCCTTACCTTCTGTCTGCCGTGCTCCTGTCTGCGTGCGGACACGCACAGGCAGGTAAACACAGAATTTATTTATTTATCGACAAAGTAAATGAAATATGAAGAGTTTCGGGTTTCAAGAAAGTAGCGGTGCGATTTATTGCACATTATAGTCGGATAAATCCGACCGCTACTATACTAGATACGAGCAACGAGCGACGAATTTATCTTAATGAATCTCGAAAATTTTTCCTGTCTTTTGCCCTTAAAAGAGCCATTTCAAAACTAATCAAATTTTTCTTTACCAAATTCTTCAATGCTTGATCTATAGTCTGCATTCCAAATTGGGTTCCTGTTTGCATGGCTGTATACAATTGATGAGTCTTGCCAGTTCGGATTAAGTTTCTCACTCCAGGAGTAGCAATTAATAACTCCTCTGCTGGCACCCTCCCTTCTCCGTTCTTTTTTAAAAGAAGGGTTTGAGCAATTATTCCCTCTAGAGTACCTGATAACCCCATCTTTATTTGAGACTGCTGGGATGGGGGGAAAACATCCACAATTCTATCAATAGCCTGTGGTGCATCGGGTGTATGCAAAGTTGCTAAAACTAGATGACCTGTCTCAGCAGCAGTAATAGCTATAGCAATAGTCTCTAAATCTCTCATCTCTCCAATTAATATCACATCAGGGTCCTGACGAAGGCAATATTTTAACGAAGCAGCAAAAGAAAGGGTATCTTTTCCCACTTCCCTTTGTTCTATTACGCTCTTTTTATGAGGATGGATATACTCAATAGGATCCTCTATGATAATAATATGAGCCGACTTTTTCTCATTAATTATACTTATCATAGAAGCTAAAGTTGTTGATTTTCCACAGCCTGTTGGACCGGTAACTAATATCAGGCCCTTTTCTTTAAGGGCTAATTCGGAAAGAATAGGGGGAAGATGAAGTTCAGAAAGAGAGGGAATATAATCGGGAATGCGTCTAATAGCGGCCGCCGTCGAGCCTCGTTGAAAATGAATATTTATTCTGAAGCGCCCTGTTTTTTCTATACTAAAAGAAAAATCCAATTCGCGATTTTTCTCTAACTCTTTCTTCTGCTTCTCATTCATCAGAGAATAAATAAGGAACTTTGACTCTTCAGCAGTTATATTTTCCCTCTCTGAAAACCTTAAATCTCCATTAATACGAAATGCTGGAGAGACTCCTGCCACAATGTGCAAGTCCGAGGCGTTTCTTTCCTTCATCTCCTGCAATAAAGAATGCATATCCATTCGTGCCCCCTCACCCTATATTACTTTTGAGTTATATTCTTCCAGGCAGACTGAGCAGCCATTTTTTCTGCTTTTCCCTTGCTGTGTCCCCAACCTCCTCCTAATACTTTTTCCTTGATTCTTACTTCTATTTTAAATTTCTTGCTGTGATCAGGACCAATCTCCTGAATTACCCGATATCGAGGAAGAGTTTTATAGGTAGATTGAGCATATTCTTGAAGCCAGGATTTAAAATCCTTTATTTCATGGATCTTCTTTTTTTCTTTAGCGAATAAGTCTAAAATGAAAGACCTTGCTGTCTCTAGTCCTTTATCTAAATAAAGAGCTCCAATCACAGCCTCGTAGGTATCGGCTAATAAAGCAGGCTGGAATTGGATCCCCTCCTGATCCTTGTTTACTAAAACGTAATCTCCAATTTTAACTTTGCGGGCATAACGAGATAGGCTCTCCCCAGAAACCACCTTAGAGCGAAATTTAGATAAATCCCCTTCGCTCAAATGGGGATATTGACGAAAGAGATATTCTGCTGCCACCAGGTTTAGCACAGCATCACCTAAGAATTCCAATCTTTCGTTATGAGGTAATATCTTTTTATTGGCTGACTTAGCATAGGAGGTATGAGTTAAAGCCTGATTTAAAAGACTTAGGTTGGTGAATTTGATTCCTAAATTTCTCTCAAGTTCCTTCAGGTTTTTTTTTCGGGTTAGGCTGATATCCATCTCATAACTTCTTAATTACCAAAACGGCGTTATGTCCTCCGAATCCCATAGAATTAGACATAACCACCTTTATTTTAGCCTCCCGAGCTTTGTTAGGAACATAGTCTAAATCACACTCAGGGTCAGGATTCTCATAATTGATGGTAGGAGGAATAATTTTTTCTTTAAAAGCCAGAAGACAGGCAACTATCTCTACTCCTCCTGCTGCTCCTAAAAGATGGCCAGTCATAGATTTAGTAGAACTTACCGGTGTTCGATAAGCATCTCTTCCAAAAAGATCCTTGATAGCCTGAGTTTCCACCTTATCATTGAAAAGAGTGGAAGTTCCATGGGCATTTATATAATCAACCCCTTGAGGAGAAATTTTGGCATCCTTCAAAGCTTTGTCCATAGCTTCTCTCAGTCCCCTTCCATTCAGAATTGGTTGAGTAATATGATAAGCATCCCCACTCATACCAAAACCTGCTATTTCTCCCCAAATGGATGCTTTTCTTTTCTTAGCCCGTTCCAGCTCTTCCAGAACTACTATTCCTGCTCCTTCTCCTATTACAAAACCGTCTCTTTCTTTGTCAAAAGGGCGAGAGGCTTTTTCCGGTTCATCATTCCGAGTGGACAGAGCTCGCATAGAACAAAAACCAGCTAATCCTAGAGGAGTAATAGCCGCCTCCGTTCCCCCGGCAATCATTACCTCGGCATCTCCTCTCTGGATAATCTTAAAGGCTTCCCCTATGGAGTGATTTCCTGTAGCACAGGCTGTAGAAATGGAAAAGTTAGGCCCGGAAAATCCATATTTGATGGCAATGTGTGCAGAAGTAATATCAGTAATAAGCATGGGAATCAGGAAAGGACTTACTTTTTGAGGACCCTTCTTTAATAAGATAGCCGCTTCTCTTTCAATAGTATGAAGTCCACCTACTCCCGAGCCTACCAAAATACCTATCTTACTCAAGTCCTCCCCTTGCCGGGGTATTCCTGCCTCTTCTATTGCTTCCTCTGCCGCTGCCATTCCTAACTGAGCAAACCTGTCCAGTCGCCTGATTTCCTTAGGTGAAAGGTAGCGTCGGGGCTCAAAGTCCTTAACTTCTCCGCTAATTTGAGAACGGTAAGAGGAAGCGTCGAAATAAGTTATCTTGCCTACACCATTTTTTCCCTCAAAAAGCGCCTGGCCAAAATCTTTTATCCCTATACCGATAGGAGAAACAACTCCCATTCCCGTTACTACTACTCGACGCTCCATGCTTTTCCTTTACCTACTCACTTTTTTTCTAGACGATCCTCAATATAATCTATCACCTTTTGTACCGTGGTTAGTTTTTCTGCTTCCTCATCGGAAATCTCTAAATCAAATTCCTCTTCTAAAGCCATTACTAATTCTACCGTATCCAGTGAATCTGCTCCCAGATCATCCACAAATTTAGCTTCAGGTGTAATCTGAGATTCATCCACTCCTAATTGTTCACTTATAATCTCTTCTACTTTCTTTATAATATCATCCTTCGACATCCCTTCCTCCTTTTTTTTACATAGCCATTCCGCCGTCTATTTTGATCACTTCTCCTGTAATATAGGCTGCTTCTTCTGAAACCAGATAAGTGACTAAACTGGCTACTTCCCCAGGTTTTCCCATTCTTTGAAGAGGAACCTGGGAAATAATCGCATCTACAGCCTCCTTATTCAACCTTCTGGTCATAGCAGTATCAATAAATCCAGGAGCAACTGCATTGACCGTAATCCCATAGCGCCCTACTTCTCTGGCCAGAGACTTAGTCAAACCAATAATCCCGGCCTTAGAAGCAGAGTAATTTGCCTGCCCAATATTTCCTCTTATTCCTATTACTGAGGAGATATTTACCACTCTGCCATACTTTTGCTTCACCATAGACCTTAGCACTGCTTTAAGGCAGTTAAAAGTCCCATTTAGATTAACCTGCAGGACTCTATTCCAATCCTCCTCCTTCATTCTTAAAAGGAGGCTATCTTTAGTAATGCCAGCATTGTTGATTAATATATCAATCCCTTTAAATTTGTCAATTGCCTGCTGTGTGGCTCCATTTACCTCTTCATACTTAGTCACATCCACTTTAAGAGCGAGGGAAGAGCCTCCTTTTGCCTTTATCTCTCTGACCACTTCTTGCGATAATTCTTCGTTGATGTCAAATATCACTATCTTTGCTTCATTCTCTGCTAATCTTAAACAAATCTCTTTTCCTATGCCCTGGCCTCCTCCCGTAACTATAGCTACTCTATTTTTAATATTCATTTTATTGTTCATTGTTCGTAGTTCATTGTTCATTGACCTATCGGCCCCCTTCGCTTATAGTAGCGGTGCGATTTATCGCACAATTATAGTCGGATGAATCCGACCGCTACTTACTTCTTTACTTTCCTGCTTCTCTACTTCTTACATCTTACTTCTTGTTTCTTACTGCTTATCCCTTACAGCTGAAAAAACTATACGCTATCCGCTAAACGCTCTGCGCTATTTATGGCCTCTTTCATATCTAGAGGCAAGGGAGCCTCAAATTCCATCCATTTCTTTTCTCCAGGATGAAAAAAACCCAGACTTTTAGCATGTAACATACCTCGCTCTATTTTACATGGAAAATCCTGCCACTTCTTTCCTCCATAAAGCTTGTCCCCCACTAGCAAGCAATTTATGGAGTGAAGGTGAAGACGAATCTGGTGAGTTCTCCCTGTAAGTGGCTGCATCTGGAGCAGGCACCATTTTCCCCACTGCTTCAATACCTGATAACGGGTGACAGCCTCACGAGGGAATTTTCCTTCTCTACTCATCTTTTTGCCACCTGTCGGACTTCTTCCAATTCTCATCTCTATTATCCCTTTGTCTTGAGCAGGTTTCCCTCTGGCCAAAGCTAAATATGTCTTCTTTGTCACTCGTTTTCGAAATTGAGCAGCCAGAGCTAAATGAGTATAATCATCCTTAGCTATCACCATTACCCCCGAGGTATTTTTATCTAAGCGATGAACAATGCCCTGACGCAAAATTCCACCCACTTTAGATAGATGAGAACAGTGATAAAGAAGAGCATTAACCAGAGTGCCCCTCTGTTTAAAGGATACAGGGTGGACTGACATCTCGCTAGGTTTATTTATCACTAATAGATAAGAATCCTCCCATAAAATATCCAGAGGAATAGGTTCTGGCGCCAGTGTTAATTGAGGAGAAGGTGGAATATCTATCCTTACTCTGTCCCCTTTTCTTAAAAGATAAGCTTGCCTGCCGGCCCGCCCGTTTACAAGAACCTTCCCCTTTTGAATTAACTGTTGAATAAAAGAACGAGAAAGAGAAGGCAGCTGACTCTTTAAAAAGAAATCTGTCCTTACTCTTTTTTCCTCTTTCACTAAAAACTGGTGAACAGACTTATCCAAATATTTCCTTCTCAACTTTTTTACTTACTTCCAAGTTGTCTGCCTTTTTCATTCTCTGAATTATTTCTCCCACTTCATTCTTGTTTTTCAATTTGCCTTTCCAAAGAGACCTCAAGATACTCTGAAGCGAAAAGACCGTTATGCCTTCTTTTTGAGCAAATTTACGAGCCAAAATATCATTAGTTACAAACCTATAACCCTTTATCTTACAAAGAGCCACAGCTTCCAACTCTCCTCTACCTAGATCCCCCCTTGTAGAAAGAAATTTCTGGAATTCCAACAAAGAATTCCCATCTAAAGGTATCACACCTATATACGGGATTACTTTGGTAGGAAATGAATAGCCGTAGTCAAGTGGAACAGAAATTTCCTCCATGATTTTCGGTGTAATGGCCAGATTATCTTTGCCAAATAGTTGCCCTAATAACTCGACTTCATCTATCTTAGCGAACATACTCAAAATATCAGTATCCAGAATGACCTTCATTGTGCTATTTTTAAGATTTCACTTACCTCTTCATCCACTTTTTCCTCTCCCAGTTGAGGAACAACTATTTTTACTCCTTCTTCTTTCAAAATCTCCTTAAAGTCCTCGATATTTACCCCGCATATCTCGGCTGCTCTGGAAAGAGAGACCTTTTTTACTTTATACAGCTCCAAAGCTATTCTCCTTTTAAGATCGGGTTTACTCCTTAAAAGAGCACGTAGAGCATCGTTAATAAGCTCTTCTCTGTTTAAGTACACGCCTCTTTCAACCAGGATATCTAAACCTTCTAACATTGTCTTTGACATCTTTGTTGCCACCTCATCTTTCTTTTTTTATGAGCATTCAGTGAATTACATTCTATATTGTCATTAGAAGAAATCCCAAAAGTCTTTTTTCTTTTTGCCTCAAAAAAATTTGTCGAATCCAGGGTTAAGACCCCTGCCTCTACAGCGCCTTACTATCAGGGCCGCGGCCGAGATTCCCAAGATTATACTCATAAACTGAGGAAAAGTCAAAGAAAACAAAAATTGCCTGGAGTCAGCTCTAAGAAAACCAATTATAAAACGATGAACTGAATAAAAAGTTAAAAACCATAGAAAAATTTGATGGGCAAACCTTCCGTATCTTTTCAGGTAAATTAAGATAAAAAAAATCACTAAAAGATTTAGAGAGGAGATAAGTTGAGTGGGAATGAGAGGCTGGCCAGGAAAAGCCTTGCCTGCAGGAGAAAGAAAGGGAAAGACAAGACCTCTCTGCCACACTTTCCCGTAACAACATCCATTAAAAAAGCAGCCCACCCTGCCTATACCCATACCTAGGGCAAGAGGAGAAGCAGCTATATTAGCCATTTTCCAAAAAGAGAGGTGATAATGATGAAGAAGATAAAGGCTGGTAATCAGTGCAAAAACCAGACCTCCATAAAAAACCAACCCTCCTTGCCAAATCTTGAGTATATCCTGAGGATGCTTAAGATACCAATGAGGATAAGTTAGCACGTAAAAAATTCTTGCTCCAACAATACTCGATATTACTATCCAAAAAGAGAGCTTAAGTATCTTTGCTTCTTGAAAATTCTCTTTTTTTGTGGCTCGCAGGAATAAACTGATAGCAACCAAAAATCCTCCACAAATAAAAACTCCGTAGGTGTAAATAGTGAATGGGCCTATTTTAAAAAGAATAGGATACAAAGGAGTCCCCCTCAGAAAAAGGGGACAGGCTACTTTTTTTACTAGTTTCTACTAGATCATTCTTGGGCAAAAAAGTAGCCTGTCCCCTTTTTTGTTATCCTCCAAATAAAGAGCCCCACCCCCACACATATAGCAACATCGGCAAAGTTAAAGACAGGCCAGAGGTGAAAATCTAAAAAATCAATTATCTGCCCATCCCAGACTCGATCAAAAAAATTTGCTACCAAACCTCCCCAGACTAGTCCTAAACTAACCTTGAACCATCGATTTTTCTGAGAGAATTTTCTCAAAAGAACAATAAAGCAAAGAATCACGAGCCCATTAAGCACTATGACAAAAAAACCTCCTCTTGCCAATAAACCAAAAATAATTCCTTTATTTTTTAGATAAGTTAAATAGAAAAAGCCTTTGATAACAGGGATAGACTTCCCCAAGAAGAAATTTTCCTTGATATAAAACTTACTTAGCCAATCAGCAAAAAAAACGAGACTCGCTGTAATAAATACAAACATAACTATTCTCTAGAGTACCCCCTCACCTGAAAAAGCACATCGTGCTTTTTCTCTCTCCCCTTTTTACTCTTTTTATTAATTCTTCAACTTCTTTTTGATCGATATGCTCCAATCTTGCACCAATCTCCTCAACAACTTTAGCTGCAAAGTAGCTGCCTATATGACCGCAAATTTTTAAATCCCAGCCAGAGAAAATACCATATAAAACTCCTGCAGCAAATATATCACCAGCGCCGGTTGTATCCACCTGTTTTGCTTTATAGCCTGGAATCTTATATATTGTGTTGTTCTGTTTGATGTATGATCCATACCTACCAACTTTCACTATGGCTATTTCGGTTAATTTAGCTATGTCATTTAATGCTTCTAACGGCTCTAAGCCAACAAGAGCGTTGGCTTCATTTTCATTTGCAAAAACAATATCAGCGTATTTCTCAATTATCTTTAGAATATCCGCTTTATTTCTGGCTACTATACCTGAATCACCTAAATCAACACTGATTTTTATATTATGCTTTTTAGCAAACTGCATTGCCTGCGATGAGACGTCCCTCAACCCTTTATCTTCAAGCTGGTAACCTTCAATATGCAATATCCTACTCTGTTTTAAATCTTCAAGAAAAATATCAGCTTTTTTCAGCTCCAGCGCTGCACCTAAATATACAGCGAATGTTCTTTCACTGTCCGGGGTTATAAATGTTATGGCATGGCCCGTTATTTTTTCTGATCTAGCTAATCTGGGTTTTACTCCACTCTTAAACATTTTTTCTTCATATATATCCCCGTGACTATTCCTACCTATTTTGCCGCAGAAAACCGGATTGCCGCCAAATATTGCTACCCCATGTAATGTATTTGCACAACTTCCGCCCGGAGAAGTCTTAACTGGGTACTTTTTAATCTTTTTCAATAATTTCTTTGAATCCTCTTCATCAATTAGATGAAACTGACCCTTTTTTAGATTAAGTTCTGATAATTCATTATCCTCCACTTCTACTAAAAAATCCATCAATGCCGAGCCTATACCAAATACATCATATTTCATATTCAAATTTTTCTAGGTATTTTTACCTGTTTGCGAGCTTTTTCCAAATAAGTTTGGATTCTATTATGGAAAAGCTGCGTCGGACTTACTTTATAGAGAATAGTATTTCTCATATTGTCTTAACCTCTCCATACTGCTTTTTGGATTACTTGGAATCGGTCTTTGACTCCAAAGCTCTTATACAAATTCTCGGTTAAAGTTCCTGTGGGATAATTAGTTTTTTCTTGTATTGCCACGAGTTCTATTGCAATAAGCAAGAATTCAACTGTGAATTCTCCAACTTTATCTAATTTTTTGAATGGTTCAACATGCTCTGATTTGAAAAACTGAAGCGTTGGCGGAAATGAATTTACAGATCTAATCTGACTAAGCATTGTAAGAATATGGTCTCTTAATTTTATAGTCAACGATGGATTGTAGGCGTGCTTAACATACATCTCCACAATCAAATGAATATGAGCTGGAGTTCTCTCTCGCTTACTTGGCTTTCTAAATTTTACAATAAAATCATAAGGGGATTGTCGTTTACTTCCGGGATAAACTTCAAAACGGACACTTTCACTTGTTGTATAAACAAGGTCATCTTCTCGCAGCCGTCTAATCTTCCACATTTTATAGGAGGACTGCAAATAGTAGTAGATTATTTTTAATAAGTTGAACAATTTCTTCATCTTTTCATCTCATAAACGAGCAGATATTGATGGACTATTTTTAAAGAACTTTCTAATGTTTGAGTTTTTGAATTTGCTCCTCTCTGGATAACAAATACAATTTCCTTAAGCCATAAACTATCTATCGTCAACATATCCACTACTTTTTTAGCCATAGGTTCTATATATCCATCTATTCTTACATCCCGAGTTTGGATTACTAAGAATCCATCGTCAGTTATTGTAGGTAGCTCTCGATTTATAGTTTCTTTTGTTTGTTGTAAATAGAACTCAACGTTTGAGTGAGAGGAATTATCACTTAGAAATGGTAACTTAATAAAAACTAATCCTTTCTTCTTTTTTTCTTTCTTCTCGGTAGAATCTATACAATTTTCAGAATGAGCAAGAAAAGATATAGTTGAGTATCTGGCTCCATTTGAATATCTATCAATTACATTTTTATTTAAATGCCTTTCAAAGTCCGTCTCTGATAAGATCCATACTGTTGTGGTTTCAAGTTCGTCTAATTTTCTCTTTAACGGTGGTTTCTGGAAGGCGGGAATAAGCAAACCGTAATCTACCCCTCTTTCTCTTACACTTAAAGAAACAGGGAACTCAGGTTTCTCAAAAATTGGTAGATACTCGTGGGCTAAAAGAAGAAAATTGTATTTTATGCTATTCGCGTACCAAAATCCTCTAGTTTTACAGTTATGTTGTCTTTTGACAACAAGCTCTCTTAATTTAAAGCCTGCATCCAAATAAACATTTATAAGTTTAAATCCTAAAGGAATTACATGTTTTTTTCTCCGGGTATCTCCAATTAAAATAGCACATTGTCTTCCCGGCTTCAGAACCCTGAAACTTTCTCTGGCAACTTTTGACATTTCTTTTAAGAAATCATCTATATCAAAAAACGATAAGTCCCCCTCTTCAGAATCAGTATAATGAATAATATTTGCATAAGGAGGATGAGCACAGATTAGATCAATGGAGTTATTTTGTAAGAATGATAAATCTCTAGCATCGCCGACCGACAATTCAGGTTTGTAGATTTGGGGATGGATTTTATCGTTAATAAATGCTAATTGCTGTGCCTTTATGTTAAAATTTATATTCTTTTTTGCCAGTTCAATAGCTTTATTGTTAATATCAAGGGCGATACATTTTCTTCCTAACAATTTTGTTTCTACAGCAGTCGTTCCAGCACCACAGAAATAATCTAAAACTAATTCACCGGGTTTTGAATATTTGAGGATCACATTTCGAGGGATATAAGGAGACCAATTTCCTCTATATTCTCCACTATGTGTTGCCCACTTACCCCTTTGTTTAAAACTCCATACTGTAGTCTGTTCTTCTTTGAAATCTTTTGGATAAAGCGTTTTAATTTTTTTAGAAACTCCAAAAGAACTAATATTGACGCCTTGTGACTTGGTAATAAGCTTCTCAATATATCTAAATGTAACTCCATATTTCTGACCAATTTCTAAGTCAGGGGTCCCTCTTACCTTTTCTTGTAAGATTGCCTCCTGAAGCTCTTTCTCAGTTTTAAAACTCATTTGTTGATTAGACATTTTATCACCTTTATTAAGCCCGCCGTTCCGCTTATCGGGACGAGCATTCAAGAAGTTCCGAAAGGAATATCATCATCAAAATCGTCGGCAGATGGCAATAGATCTTTTTCCTCAAATTTCTCGTAGTTCCCCTTGATTTTTTCAGTCCAGTCTCTATCACCAAAGGTCATTTCTACAGAAACAAGATCATAAAACCTCTTGTCTCCTCGTTTTAATCCTTTGTTTATCGCATTAATAACTGAATAGCTAGGTTCAGTATCATAGCTTAAAATTGAATTGCGAAAGAATCGAAAGAGATATTCTAGTTCTTCATAATCTTCAGAAGATAGCTTTCTAGTAACAAGATAGTTAAACTTGTCTTTTAAATGTATATTGTCAATTATATTTGTTAGCCAAGTCCCTAGTGCACCCGATTTGCATCTATTCCTGTCAGAGTCAAAAAGTCCTTTTTCAACTGACTTGAGCAATCTATTCTCTGCTCTTAGCCTCGCAGCTAAGTCTAACTCTTCCCATTTGCTATTTTGGAATATTGTGGTTATTACTCTAAAATCATGATCATCATTGGATCTTTTTAGAACTTCTGAGGCAATTTCTAAGAAATGTTTCTTGTCATCCGCAGACAGTTTTCCCAAAAAGCTGTTTATAATATAACAAAGCTTGTTTGGTTCGGCATTTTTCCGTTGATTAAATATCTGTACTAATGTATCGAATAGCTTTTTCTCAGGGACTTCATTTATCATAAGATCAGCGTATTCTTCACTTTCTACAAAATCCGAATCAAATACCCTATTTGAAAAATCATCAAAGTCGAACCTTGCCTTTGACCTTTCTATCAGACCAATAATGTAGTCGAGAAAAACTATAAAGGTATCACAAGTTGCCTTATCATCTTCATATTTCTCGTGTGACCGAGGGTTCCGTATCGCCTGATATATTCCTCGTAGAATGTTTTCAATACCTTTTTGTTCATTCTTTTCCGACTCAGTCTTGAGTTTATTGATTTTCAAAAATGGATCTTTACCACCAAATACTTTGCCAATCAAAGGAACTCCATCTAAATCTACGTCAGATTTTTCTCTAAGCAATTCAGACATATAGAAAATTGCATCTTGAATTGCGTTAGTGAAATTTTCGTTTTCATAATTCTTACTAATCACTTCCCATAACCGATCATCAATTTCATGTTGAAATGAAAAGTACATATACGGTCTCCTATGCAAAATGCCTAAGACATTTTGCTTAACGTTTCGAGTATATCTGAAGTTCCGAGCGCAGCGAGGAATTTGGGTGAGGGCGTAGCCCGAACCAGATATATTCTGTTATATGCCCCGAAGTGTCGTGAGCAAAAGGCACAATTCCATATATTCCTTACCTATTGGCATACGCATGTCATATTATTTTTATCTATCCTTATGGTTGAATTTCTTCCAAGTGGTCTGCCAAATATCGGTTCTATAATAATTCTTCCTTCGGAACAAACTTCAAATCAATTTTATAATATTTAACTTCTACTTTGCTTAGCACAGATGCGGAATATTCCAGTCTTTCATCAATTTCATGGACAACAATAATGCCTCGAACTTCCTTGTTGTTAGCGAGATTTTCTTTAACCCAACCCATATATCTTGTTATCTGACCGATGGTCTTGTCGCTTCCTTTCTCTTTTTTAATTTCTATGACAACAAAGTTTTTGTCATTATCGACACATAACAAATCGATAGTACCTACATCTGTGGGGTATTGTCTTCCCGGGATATTATTCTCGTCATGGTATAATTTTAAACCCTTCTCGATATATAATAGATTTTTCTCTAGAAAATCTTCAAGTAGTCGTTCCATACTTGGAACGATCTCAATCGCAGATAGTTCTTCTTCACGTTTCTCTTCCGTATAAATCTCCGTTTCTTTCTTGAGAGATAACTTAATACTTTTATCTGGATTAATCGCAATTACAACACTATCTCCAATTTCTACTGTAGAGTGATTGTTATACCAATCTGTTAAACCGTCAATACGAGCAGCAGAAGAGTGCATCTTTGTGACGTATTTTCTTCCTTCGTCGTCATAAACGATAATTTTTTCACTTGGGCCAGGAAAATATTCTCTAATCCGTGCCACGGATATCAATCCCCAAGTTACTTCTGTTTTTGTTAAATTATGTTCAAATTCTGGCATGCCGTTCACCTTTAGCGAGATAACTGTCTTTCTCTTTTATCCTTTGGACGTGCATAAGCCTAGCTTCGGGCGAAGCCCGAGTCCCGTTAAGTAAAATGAAGCGAAGCGACATTTTGCTTAAATCGTTTATATCTGAACTTATTCGGTTATTCTTCCATTGTGGTATTATATCCGAAGTACTTCGGATATATTCCTTATAGATGAATCATTTTCCAAAAAAGGGATGGCAGGTTATAGCTATCCACTTATTCCTCGAAACCACTCTGTATTCGTAATTTCTTTGGATTATTCAACAACTTCCCAGCATCTTTCGCATAAGGTAGGATGTTCCTTGTTTTCTCCCACGTGAGAGCTGTAATTCCAACAACGTTCACATTTTTCTCCTTCTGCTCTTTCTATCTTAATCTCCAGGTTCTTTCCTTCTTTTAGCTCAATTCCGGAAACTATAAAAACTTCCTTCAACTGATGGTTTAAATCCTTTAAAAGAGAAAAAAGAGAAGAAGGAGCATTGATAATGACTTTAGCTTCTAGAGAGGAGGTGATTTCCTTAGCCTCTCTTTTCTTTTCTAACTCTTTTAATACTTTAGCCCTAACTTCCAGGAGCTTTTTCCATTTTTCCTCTAAATCTTTATCTATGAATTTCTCATCTACTTTTGGCCAGGAAGATAAAAAGACACTAAATACTGGTTCCTCATTTTCGGCTCCTGACTCCTGGTCTTTGATATACCTCCACACCTCCTCTGAGGTAAAGGAGAGAATGGGCACCATTAGTCTGGTTAAACCCAATAACAAATACCACAAAGCAGTCTGGGCAGATCTCCTTCCCTGAGAGGTACGAGAAAATGTATAAAGCCTGTCCTTTAAGATGTCAAAATAGAAAGAACTCAGCTCATTAGTAGCAAAATTATGAAGTAGATGAACAGCTTCATAGAATTTGAATTCTTCAAAGCTTCTTGTAACTGTCTCTATGATAGACTGGAATCGAGAGAGAATCCACCTGTCTACCTCTCCCATCTCCTCAACACCCAGACAATCCCTGGAAGGATTAAAACTATATAGATTCCCCAAAAGAAACCTGTAGGTATTCCTGAGCCTTCTATACACCTCTACAGTATAATTTAAAATTTTCTCAGAAACCCTAACATCTTGGGTATAGTCTTGTAAGCCAATCCAGAGTCTTAAAATATCAGCTCCTCTTTTTTCTACAATCTCTTGAGGGTCTACCACATTGCCCATGGATTTAGACATCTTTTTACCTTTGGAATCAACAACGAATCCATGAGTAATGACTCCTCGAAAAGGTGCATTTTTTCTAAAAGCCATAGAGGTAAGAAGAGAAACCTGAAACCAGCCTCGATGCTGGTCCGAGCCTTCAAGATAAAGATCAGATGGATAGTCTAAGGATTCTTCTTGAACTACCACTGCCTGATGAGATACTCCAGATTCAAACCAGACGTCTAAAATATCCTTCTCTTTTTTGAATTTGTTTTCTCCGCATTTAGGACAGCGAAATCCGGAGGGAAGTATTTCTTCTACTTCTTTCTCAAACCAGGCATTAGAACCGCATTTAGCTGTCAAATTAAGAATCTTCTCCACAACATCCTCACTCGTTATTACCTCGCCGCAGGTCTGGCAATAGACTATAGGAATTCCTACTCCCCAGTATCTCTGTCGGGAAAGACACCAATCTGGACGTTCTTCAAGCATGCTTTTAATTCTCATTTTGCTTTGAGGAGGAAACCATTTGACATTTTCAAGGACAGCTTTTATAGCCTTATCTCTTAAAGCATGTTTATCTACTTTTAAAAACCACTGGGGCGTGGCACGAAAAATCAAAGGTGACCTGCATCTCCAACAGTGAGGATAAGAATGGGAAATTTTACCATGATGTAATAGAAAGCCTCCCTGCTGGAGCCTGTCCACAATAAGAGGATTGGCTTCAAAAACGCTCTTTCCTTTAAACTCCCCTGCCTCAAGGGTAAATCTTCCTTCGTCATTGACTGGCGAAAAAATAGGAAGATTATGCTTGAGACCGAGAAGATAATCCTCTTCACCATGTCCGGGAGCAATATGTACACATCCGGTCCCTTCCTCTGTAGTTACAAAATCGGCCAAGAGGATTTTTGAGCTCCTTTTGACAAAGGGATGAGTATATTTAACCCCGGCTAATTCTTTCCCCTTTACCCTGGATAATATTTCTATTTTTTCTATCTTTGTGGCTTTGGCAACTTCATCTAATAAATCTTCAGCTACTACCAAAATCTCTTTATTCACTTTAATAAAACAGTAAGAGAAATCAGGATGAAGAGCTATCCCTAGATTTGCTGGTAGAGTCCAGGGAGTCGTTGTCCAGATTAAAAAATAGATAGGTAGGTGGGGAAGCGAAATAGGCAGCTTATTCTCCAGTGGAAATTTTACATAGATAGAGGGAGATTCCTTTTCCTTATACTCTATTTCTGCCTCTGCCAGTGCTGTCTGACAGTTAAAGCACCAATGAACAGGCTTTAAACCTTTGTAGATATATCCTTCTTGAGCAAGCCTGCCGAATACTCTTATCACCTCAGCTTCATAGGAAGGGTCCATAGTAAGATAGGGATTTTCCCACCTGGCAAATACTCCCAATCTTTTAAACTCTTTCTTTTGTCTGTGGACAAATTTCAGAGCATACTCTTTTGCTTTTTTTCTAAAATCCGACTGAGAGATTTCACCTTTCTCTACTCCTAACTTTTTGAGCAATTGGTATTCTATAGGAAGTCCGTGACAGTCCCAGCCAGGTACGAAAGGAACGTCAAAACCCTGCATGGTCTTATATTTAACTACTATATCTTTGAGTATCTTATTGAGAGCCTGTCCAAGATGTATGTCCCCATTAGCATAAGGAGGACCATCATGAAGAATAAACTTAGGGCTGCCTTTTCTTTTTTCTCTTATAGCATGATATATCTTTTTTTCTTCCCAGAACCTTAAAATGTCCTTTTCTTTCTGGGGAAGATGTGCTCGCATGGGGAAAGTTGTCTTAGGAAGGTTAAGAGTCCGAGTGTAGTCCATTTAAATCTCTTCCAATATCTTTTTCAGCAGCCTGGTCATTTTAGGCTCCGAGAGCTTAGCTATTCTGAGAATCTTATGAATGTCTACCGGCTCCAGTCTATCCGGTATGCATTCATCAGTAATACAGCTAATACCCAACACTTTCAAGCCACTGTGTTTGGCTGCAATGACTTCAGAAACAGTAGACATACCCACCGCATCTGCCCCAATTAAATTTAGGAATCTATATTCGGCCGGGGTTTCAAGATTAGGCCCTGTCACTCCTACATAAACCCCTCGATGAATCCTAATACCTTCTTCTAGAGCTACTTTTTCGCATAGTTCAATTAATTTTTTGTCATAGGGCTCCGACATATCAGGAAAACGAGGGCCTAACTTCTCATCATTTGGTCCAAGAAGAGGACTGGTACCGATTAAATTAATATGATCGGTAATAATCATTAAGTCGCCTGCCTTGAAGTTGGGATTCATCCCTCCTGCTGCATTAGACTCAATGAGAAGGTTCACTCCGAGCTCTTTCATTACCCGAACAGGAAAAGTAATTTCCTCCAAAGAATAGCCTTCGTAAAAATGAAATCTTCCCTGCATAGCCACAACCATCTTATTCATAAGCCTGCCCAGGATTAAATTTCCCTCGTGTCCAGGAATAGTGGAGGTAGCAAAATGAGGAATATCCTGGTAAGGTAGGATATTCTCAACCTCTATTTCTTTTGCCAGAGCCCCCAGCCCTGTACCTAAGATTATGCCTATCCCGGGTTTAACTTTTGTTTTACCTTGAATGAACTTTCTTGCTTCTTCTATCTTCTCCCTTAATGACATTGTCATCTTTTCTCCTTATCTCGTATATCGTGAAAAAAAAATCCCCTCTCTTAATAGTTCATACTTAATGTCATTGCGAAGAGCGATAGCGACGTGGCAATCTCAGGGTAAGTATTCAGTGAAGTACGTTCCTTTCCGTCATTACGAGGAGTCCTGAAAGAGTTCAGGACGACGTGGCAATCAATTTGTAGCGGTCGGATTCATCCGACAATTGTTTGATAAATCAAACCGCTACATTTGCTTCGGGATTTCATCCCTCGCAATGACACGGGGTTCACTGAGTATTTACGAAATTTTTGTATATCATTACCTAAACAATAGATTAAGAGAAAGCGTGCTGATTGTCAAGTGACAGAGGTAAAATCGGTGAGTTCCCTGATGAGACGCGCATCTATCCTGGTCATAATTATGGAAAGAGACCTGTATCTACAGTAGGATACGAAAAATCTACTAATCCCTACTATCAGTGTGGTAGTAAGGAAGAGTTTGTAGAGCTCAGGGCGAGAGGGGTCTAATAAGGAAGGAAATTAAAAAAGAATCCTCCGCTTGAGTATTAGATACTCAAGCGGAGGAGAACATGGGGTTATCTAGTTAATCTCATCATACCCAGACCTTTGCCCATTGTTGCTGTATTCGTTTTGTCTCTATTCTGGAATTTATTTTCATGCGAGTTTCCATCACAATCACAATCTCCGTCGCATTCTCTGTCCGCGTAGTGCTGCTGCATGAGTTGTATTCGTGTTTCTAGTTGCTCCTGGGTTAGAAGGCCAGCCTCTACCATAATCCCTAGACGTTTCCTTACAGCTGCTAGCATCCTCTGATCAAACTCTTCCGAGGTGAGGTCTTTTTCTTCAATGATGTTATGGATGTTTTTACCAGCATTAAGTTCTTTTTGTAGTTCTTCCGCAGTTATTTCCAGGATATCAGCTTTTATCTGGAGCATCTGGGTGTATCCATATCCTTTGCCCAATTCCGGTTTTTGTTCTTGCTTTCCTTCTCCCCGAGCATAAACGCTCGTTCCATACCAAGCGGCGATTCCGCTCATAAGGGAACCGATAACCAGGACCGCGATTATCTTCTTCTTAATCATCTTTCTTTCCTCCTTTTGTTATTTTTCCCCTCACCTCAATCCTCTCCCCACGGGGGAGAGGGGGTAAGTTCTCTTTTTGCTCTTCAATAACTAATACAATTTCTGCAGTTGATTTATTTCAAAACGACGCGAGACTATTTAAATATCTTTATCGGGTTCTTCTCTATTGGTATTGGGCAGAACGGCCCAAGATAAATCCGAGGTTCTAATTCTTTCTGTAATAATTGCCTTTTTAGGACATTTTTCCAGACACTCACCGCAGAGAATACATTCTGAGGAATCTATTCTGGAAGGTCTGCCCGTTATGGCTCCAGACTTGCATGCTTTCTGACAAAGCAGGCAGTTAACACAATTGGAATTGAACCTAATTTTAAAGAAGCTCAAGCGGGAAATCAAGGCCAGGAAAGCTCCCAGTGGGCAGAGATAACGACAGAAAGGACGATATATTATCAGGGATAGGATAGCAAGAGCTATGCTAAGACTAATGGATAGGGGAGTCCCGCCCCAGGCAAATAACACCTTAAAGGGTGTATAGCCGAGGAGAATAACCTGACCGGTGGCTATGATTCTTACTAATAAGTATCCTAAGAAAACATATTTGACTTTATTAAGATAACGGTTCCAGGCAGGAGGAATTGTCAGAGAGATTCTTTTTAAGTGCAGTAGTTCTTGTAGGGCTCCAAAAGGACAGATATAACCACAGAAAACTCTACCGGCAATAAGAGCCGAGATAAAGACTGTTAGAAATAGAAGCAGGTAACCTGTTTGCCACTTTATGAATAGATTTTGTATGGCAGTAAGGGGGCATAGGAATCCCCCTAGGTAGAATCCCAATGCCGCTACGGAAGCTATTAAAATAATTTTTCGATATTTACTAAGGGAATATCTTATTATGATAGTAGCAGTTGCCATAAATACCAGAAGGAGGATGAGCTTAATTAGTTGGTCATGATTAAAGTAGGAGTTTTCTATGTTTTGTTCAGTAATCGGTAAATTGAAGTCCTTTTCGATTTCAGAAGAGCTAAA
>JAUWRC010000147.1 GCA_030610745.1 Clostridia bacterium | reverse complement strand
CGCAAAGAGGTTCAGCTTCGTATTACTCTAGATGAGAACACAGACCTGGCAGAGATTAGAATCTGGTATAAGGATATCCTTACTGATGTCTACCAAGTTAAGAACTCGGATCTGAATTCAGTCCACTTTTAAAACTTAATAGTCCACTTTTAAATTTTAGCTAACACATAAAGCGAAATTGCTAGCTTAACACAAGATATATTGTGTTAAGGTTGATTTTTGATTTTCTTTTTACCAAGTCCCTATACCTAGATCCACCTTTGTATTTCTTACTCATTTCGCGTCCATTTAGGGGCATAGAAGGCAAAGTTTTTTATCGAAGAATGAATTTTCCCTTTATGAATTTTTGAGGCTTATTTTGGCTAAAGAATGGAAAGCAACCGCTCCTCTGCTTCCCACTATTTAACTTTTATCCCATACTTTTTTTCTATTTTTTATGAGCAGAGTCTCTACGCAGATGGCTGCACCTATAACAAAAATCGCCAGAACATATGGAGATCGTAAGGTAAAAGCTTCGGCAATAGCTCCCCCCACCAAAGAACCGAGGAGAAGCCCCGTTCCCAGAACTGCCTCATGGATGCCGCTTTTCTGTCCTTTCCCTTCCAGATTATTCAAACTGTAGAATATACTGGAAAAATATACTAATCCTCCTCCTAGGCCAATGAACATAAAGGCAATGAGGAAAGAAATCACAGTGCTACCGAGAAAAATTAGTACAAGCCCAAATATTACCAGAAGCTGGGAGAGAATAAGAGGCGTCCCTTTATAATGCCATCTTTCAGTCTTTCCCAACATGTAGAAGGCAACAGTTTGGAAAAAAGCAACCGTAAATAAAAGAACTCCTATAATGGAAGGTTTGATGCCGATGTGAATCGACAATTTCGGGAAAAGGTACCTTATCATCCCAATGCAAAAATAATTAGCAAAGTTAGCGACCCACCCAATGTAAAGGTAAAAAGGAGCGTTCTGTCCCGAGGAGGATGAATCCAAAGAGGAATTATTCTCTATACGTTTCCCGCCCGAGTCTGTGGACAAAGCATCTCTCTTTTTCTTCCGCAGTTTTCCTACGATGAGAAAGATTGTCGCAAGGGAGAGAAAACTAGCAAAATAAAAAGGCAGATGAGAGTAAGCCTCAAAAAGTATTCCCGCTATTAAAGATCCAATTCCTAAGCCCAAACACCAGGAAATATTAAAAAAACTTACCCTTTTCAGAAGAGACTCACGCATCCTCATCTGGGTAAGCCACACCTCAAAAGAAGGCCAGAACATAGCTTCCGCAATACCTACAAAAGCAATAAATAAAAAAAGCTGATATATCTTGCTCGATAAGGAGAGAGCAAGAGAGGAAAGAAAATACGTGAGGGCACCAAAGAGAAGTAAATATCTATACCCTATGCGGTCCACTAATTTACCAAAAATTGGAGTGAGAATAACATAACAAAGAGCACTCGCAAACCCCAATCCCCCTAGTGCAAGAGCACTGGCTCCTAAATTAATGGCAAAAAGAGGAACAGCGAGGTAAATCAGCCCCAACGCTACGCTCATAGAAAAAGGTGCTGTTAAGAGAATAAGTTTTTCCCCTGGCATCTTCCTCCCTTTCTCATTTCCCATTATAGCCTAGCCTTCGTAAGGCACTTTGCAGAGGCTGGGTTATATGTGCTAAGAGCGGAAGCAGATAAACACCAATGCAATCCTTATTCACTTTTAAAGGTTTTTTGAGCTCATTTAAGAACTCCTCCTCTTGTATTGTTAACCTCTTCCAACCCACTAAAATTTTACTTTTTCTTTAAAGAGGAGTGGCTAGATTCAAAGTCGTTCCTCTTAATAAATTCTTCTATCTCATTCTTTTCAGGGATTGAAGGTTGAGCGCCAAACTTGGTTACTGTTAATGCCCCCACATAATTAGCATATTTGACTGCACTTTCCAAATCTATTCCTTTGGCATAACAATAAGTTAATGCTCCGATAAAGGCATCGCCAGCAGCAGTAGTATCTACTACCGGAACTTTTATACTCGGAAAATATTTCTTACCTTTCTTATCTACCAAGAGAGCACCCTTTGCTCCTAATTTCATAATTACAACTTCAATGCCTGTCTTTAATAGTTTTCCTGATGCTTCCCAGGCTGAATTAAGATCATCTATCTTTTTTCCTGTTAATACCTCTGCCTCAGTCTCGTTAGGACTTAATATATTCACTCTAGATAAAAGACTCGGTGGGCATCTTTGAGTTGGACCGGGATCTAATATAACTTTTAAATTGTACTTTTGAGCTATAGACAGGGCATGCCCTACTATTTTCATGGGAATTTCCAAAGATATTAAAAGGAAGTCAAATTCTTGGAAAATATCCTCAATCAAATCTATATCTTTTTTTGACCAATTCATATTGGCTCCACCAGCAACTAATATACTGTTATCTCCCTCTTTGTTAATCACAATTAATGCCGTCCCAGTTGTCTCTTTAGAATCTTTAGCTATGTGAGTAGTATCTACCCCTATTTTGACTAAGTTATCAACCAAGGTTTGCCCGAAAAAATCATTTCCTACCCTTGCTATTAATTTAGCCCTACCCCCTAGGTTTGATATAGTTACAGCATAATTAGAAGCTTTACCTCCCGGAACCATCTTAAAATCCTCACCGAACATACTTTCTCCAATCTTGGGCATTCGGGAAGCTTTTATAACCAAATCCATATTAATGGCCCCTAATATGAGTATCTCAGGATTTAATTTCATTTTT
>JAUWRC010000119.1 GCA_030610745.1 Clostridia bacterium | reverse complement strand
ACTCTCACCGACTTGAAAGACGAGATCATTATCCTCATCTATGAAAAATTTATCCTGGCCAATCTTCAGGACGCTGCCCCTATCAAGAATGGAAATCCTTGGTTTTCCAGTAAGACTTGCCTCTCTTAAGAGGTGTTCTATCTTTAAGAGAGCATAGTAGGTATCTCGCTGCAGTTTTAACCCGGCATTAGCCTCTCCCCAGGAAATTTGATTAAGGACAAGGATCCAGCTAATAGCTAGAACTCCAATAGCAGCTATCATCATAGCTACCATTAATTCTATCAATGTAAATCCTGCTCTTTTATTTTTCATTAGATATTATTGTTTGATAAATCAAACCGCTACGATGTGCCATAAATGGCACCGCTACTACTCGTATATCGTATTTCGTATTCCCTCTTTTATTCGTTAGTTAATAAATATCAAGACATCGTAGACTCATCTTAGCGTCTTAGAATATCAACACATAGTAGACTATGTTAATGCCTTGAAATATCAAGACATCGTAGACTCTTAAAGTTCGATCTTTGATAAATCAATAGATGTTTTTGGTAAAGAGTAATCAAATTTTTCTATCAGTTTAGAATCATGATATACAAGCAAAGATTCCTTAGCAGTATCGATGGTTGCCCAGACATATTCGTACTCTACCTCAATTGGCATAGCAAACTTTTCTCCAAAGATATCAAGAATTCTATTACTTCGGATAAAGCGGACAAGATGTATATGCCCTGGTGTGATAGCGAGTTTTTTAGGAAGATTGAAGTCCCTAGAGAGAAGTTTAACGTTACCTGAGAATTTTTCCATAGGGGTTTTTCCTCCTAAAGTGCTGTAACGATGATTTTGATTGTGGAATATCTCAAAGTCTTTAGCTTGTTGAAAAAGATGATTGAAGTTCTTAAAATACTGAGCACGAAAAAACATCTTATCAAAAACGTCCTGAAAGTGTTCTATAATTCCATTTCTCCATGGTTCTCCTACAGGAATGAAAAGTGGTTGAATGCCAAGCTTAAGGCAAAGACGAATTACCAATCCAAAAGAATGGGGATAGCGATTGCTACCACGAGCGGATAACATATTATCCATCTGTAGATAAGAGGATATCCCTAAGGTTTGCCAGGAGCGAATTAAAGCATTTGCAACATCTATTCTGGTTTGTCTGCGCATAGGATTAACATTACCTCTACGATCAAAAGCATCGATGATGTTACCTGAATAAAAACGGCCATCAGTTTTTAAATATCTTGGACCTACTAGATCAAATTGATGCAGATAGTTACTCTGGATGACTTCTAAAGAAGGATAATTGACTCCTTTAGGCGTGTATTTAGGCCGTTTACGCACCAAATTGTTCCGTTTAATAACTCTACTAATTGTTGCAGTTGAGGGAAGAGTTATTCCTTTTTGAGATAGATACCAACTAATATTAAGTACTCCAATTTGAGCATAAAGTTTTTTCTCAAGAGATTTTCTTGCTTTAATTATAGTTTGTTCCATATCTTTATCAATCTTTCTAGGAGTATGATGGGGCTTTCGAGAATAGCTTTTGGCCCAATCTTCTCCATCGTGTTTATACCGGTTTAACCATTTGAAAAACCATGCTTTACTTTTACCAAGACTTTGATAGATTCCTTTAGGAGATTCACCTTTTTCGTATCTCCTTATAGCTTGTTCTCTGATTTTTTCTTCGTCCATACCGACCTCCTTATCTTTTGGAGGTCAGTATAGAAAATTATCTATGCAAGGTCTACGATGTCTTGATATAAATTTGCGTTAAGAGTCTACGATGTTATGATATTTTTGGGTCTACGATGTCTTGATATTTGTCAGTTAGTTGTTAAGACTCTTTTTACTATTCACTATTCACTAAATACTATTCACTAATTAACCTATCGAGGAGCAATTAGGGTAACCAGACTTACCTTGTGAGGGCTGTTATCTTGCCAGCTAACGGTAACGGTTGCTTCCAGGTAGCCACCTAAATCCTCAACTTCGGTAGTGATTGTGTTTCCAGAAGGAAGATTGTCAGCTTCTTCTTTGGGAAAAGGCATGCTCTCCAAAATCTTCTCATAAGAAGTCGCCTTCAACTCTTCTATTTTCTGACTGGCTATCTGAAGGGCAGCTCGGCGGTGTCCCTCCCGCACAATGGCACAGCGAGCATAGAAAAAAAACAGCCCTCCTCCTGCTATGACTATACTCAGTATAAGAAGAGCTATTAACACCTCTATTAAACTGAAACCACTTTCTGAATTAAGAGAAAAGAGTCTCATATAGTTTAGAAACCCGTCCAGACGCCCTTATCAGTAAGTGAAATGGGGGGAATGCTATTTATTTTTGAATTTGACCCTCCCCCGGCGTCTACTGTTGCCGTGAAATGATTCCCTTCGTTAACTACAACCGTAAAGTACAAGAGGTCGTTCCACCAGCTATTCCTACTCACATCCAGGCCAAAAGCGCCTTCGATCTCCTCACCT
This sequence comes from Clostridia bacterium, assembly GCA_030610745.1. Classification (GTDB taxonomy): domain Bacteria; phylum Aerophobota; class Aerophobia; order Aerophobales; family AE-B3A; genus JAUWRC01. The sequence goes on along the minus strand of JAUWRC010000119.1, from coordinate 2,025 downwards.
GCTACTACTTCTGGCCACTTTCGGCTCTCCTCAAAAGTTACAGGTATGTTCAAGAACGCCTTATGTTCTGCGTACCACACCAATTCAGCCGAACGAATTGCTCCCAGGGTAGCCTTTGCCTCAGCAGTATAGGCTCTCCTTATATAGCTCGTGTACATGGGAACGGCAGCGGCGGCGAGGATGCCCACTATGATAACCACTATCATCATCTCAATGAGAGTAAAGCCGTATTCCCTTCTCATTTTCTTGACATGTAGCAACTTATATAGATACCGCAAGATAGACCTCACTTTCATTTCGTACCATAAATGGCACGCTACTTTAGCGTATTGCGTCGTGCGTGATGCGTATTGTAGCGGTCGGATTCATCCGACAATGTGCCATGAATGGCACCGCTACTTTCTCCTCATCTTATAATCCTGCCTAGATTAAAGATAGGAAGATACATGGAGAAAATAAAAAAGCCAACCAGTATTCCCACAACAATAATGAGAACTGGCTCCAGAATTGAGATAACCGCCTTTATTCTGTAATCTGTCTCTGACTCGTAGAAGCTGGCTATCTGAAGTAATATATCACCCAGTTTTCCCGATTCTTCGCCTGTCTGAACCATCCCGGCTATTAAAGAAGGGAAAAAGCTCTCTTTTCTGAGCTCCTGACTCAAGATAGAACCTTGAATAATTTTCTTGCGAATTTGCCTCAGGGCCTTTTCTGCTATTACATTGTTGGCAATGGCAGTATGCTCTAAGGCAGTGGTAAGAGAAACTCCACTTTCTAAAAGAATACCCAGAGTACGGCATATTCGTGCCAGCACTATACTATGGGTTATTTTGGCCATTATGGGCAGCTTTAATTTAAGAGTGTCCAGGAGAGCCCGGCCTTTCGCTGTATGCAAATATCCATACCCCAAAAGACTCGCTCCTAAAAGAAGAGTTACCTCGTAAGGAAGCCACCTGATAAGGAAATCACTTATACTTATAATAAACTGGGTGAGGACGGGTACCTGGGCTCCGTAGGAAGAAAATATTCCCTTAAATGTAGGAATGAGAAAAAAGACCATTATTCCCACCACCACCATAAAAAAACCAAAAACAAAGAGGGGATATCTACTCACACTTATCACCTTTTTCTTCAGAGCTATTTGGGCTTCCAGGTAGCTGGCCAGATTAAAGATCACTTTATCTAATGAACCTGTCTCTTCTCCTACAGCTACCATCTCTGTAACTAGAGGAGGAAACAGGTGGGGATACTCTGATAAAGCCTGGGAAAAGCTGTTACCATATACTACATACTTTCTGAGCTCTTTTGTTAGCTCGGCAAAATTTTTATTATCCGTCTGAGAGGAAAGATTTTCAAGACATTCTGATAAACTTATTCCTGCGGCGAGCATAGTAGCTAGCTGACGAAAAAAAATGGCTATTTCAAGTGCTTTTATTCTTCTGACGCTGAAGAGAGAATAAAATTCTCTTATTATTTGTCCTATAAGGCTTTTTGATTTGATTTTCTTTACTGAGACGGGAGTTAGTCCCCTCTCTCGCAAAAAAGAGGATACTTCAGGTACCGAATTTGCCTCATGGTGAATTTCAGTCCTCTGCCCTTGCCTGTCCACGCAGATACAGTTAAATTTAGACATTTTATCTCTCTTTATACCTTAAGGGTTACACTTAAGACTTCTTCAATGGTGGTTAATCCTTGACGAAGCTTCTCTATGGCAGATTGCTGTAGGGTTCTCATTCCCTGTCTCATTGCTTCAGTCCTCAGAGTATGCATATTAGCCCCTTCAAAGATTATTTTCTTCACCTGGGGTGTAATTTCAAAAAGCTGATATACAGCGGTTCGGCCCCAATAACCAGTATAGCTGCAGCGGGGACAGCCCCTGCCCCTGACTGGCTTAAAATTATTTTCCTTTTTCTCAGTCAAACCTAATCGAGAGAGGGCTTCCCTGGAAAGAGCATGATACTCTCGGCAGTGGAGGCAAACGCGGCGAATTAGCCTTTGGGCTATGACTAAATTAATGGCGGAGCC
>JAUWRC010000132.1 GCA_030610745.1 Clostridia bacterium | reverse complement strand
ATTAAAAACCAAATTTTTCTATCTAGTAATTTACCCCTCATAAACTCTCTTCCTTAAGCTCTAGAGAGCGTAAATCCCCCTCACCTCAATCCTCTCCCCAGAGGGGAGAGGAAACACGAGCATCCAGCATCGAGCTTACCCCTCATAAACTCTCTTCCTTGACTAATGGGCAAGAAAGCCAAAAACCCACTGTGGCGGGCTCCCATCCCTTCCTCTCCAGGGTGGTAGTTAAATCAATTTCTCCTAAAATCCTGTTAAAGGCTGAACTTTTCTTAAGCTCCTGAGCAAAATTTTGCACGGAGCGAAAACCTTCGCTATTACCGGGCTGGGCAAAACCCTCCAGTATCAAGCTTCCCAAACCAGAAGACGCTTGCCCGGATACCTCTTTTCTGGAGAGCTGAATAGATATCTTACTTAGCCAAATATTATCTGGAATAAGCCTGCCAAGCGCTTCTAGCTTTGGCGTCCACCAGAATTTTTTTCTTGCAAGCTCGGTAACTAAAGATATTTTTTCATATAAAGAATCCCACTCCTTGTTGTATTCCACTATTTTAAATATCTCTTCATTTAGTGCAGGAGAGCTTTTTGAAATTGAAGCCAGCTCATTTTGATAGTCTCTTATTTCATGCCAGTTATTTATATAGAGACGCCCCATAAACGCCCCGCAAAGGACAAAACCCAGCAGAAGGCCGGCAAAGATTATTCGCCTCAAGACTTTCAATCTGTAAGTAACTGCCCTATCTCTAATGAAGTTTAATTGAAATTTCATTTTTATTAAAGCTTCTCCCTTAACCCCAACCCAATAGTAACGGCTAAAAGATAACCTTTATCCTCAGCCAAACCAGAGGGATATTCTACATCTTTTAAAGGATTCCATTTTTCTACAGGTAGCCCCAGAGCTTTGGAGAATGAATCCGTGATTCCTGGAGCTGCAGCCGCTCCACCAGTGAAAAAAATTTTCCCTACCTTATTTTTCCTCTCCCTGGCCTCATAATAATGGATAGAACGGCGGATTTCCTCAATTATTTTCTCTAATATTTTTTTGTCTTTGAAGTCAAGAGGAACTTTTAAATCTAAAGCAATGTCCCTTAAAAAATGCAGGCTTCCTTTACTTAAAATGGCCAGGTTAACTAATCTTGCTCCAAGATTTAAGACTATCACACTCTCCTGGGAGACTATTTTCTTCAGTCTTAGAAAACAGTTAGCTAAAGCCATAGAATTAATATCAATAGCTATAGGATTAAGGCCGGCTTCCCGAAGAATTTCCAGACGATAGCCTACTATCACCCTGGGCACAGATGCAAAGAGGACATTCTCTTCTTTCTTTTTTTCCTGCTCAGGCGAAAGGGCTTGAAAGTCAGTATCCATCTGAGCCAGTCTATCAGACATTATCCGTTCAGCTTCCAGCTTAACCGTACTCTCCAGGTCCTTTTCTGAAAGGGGAGGGAATTTAAAATACTGAATAATGAGGCAAGAGCCGGCCAGAGAGGAAACTGCATCCTTAGCTCTAATATGGCTTTTCTTCAATGAGGACTTGATGGCCTGGGCAACAGCACCTCTCCTCGCCTTTTCACTAGCAGTTCCCAGCCTGGGAATAGGATTATTAATTACTCCCACTTTATCTAATCTTATCCTGCCATCGCTCTGGCTCAACTGAGCCAGTTTTATGAGACTTGAGCCAATATCCACACTTACTATATTCTTAATCATAGATTAGCTCCGAAACTTTAAACCTGAAACTCAAAACCTATAGTTCTTTCCACTGCCTCGTCATAATATACCAGTCCGGCCACCCGGCAATCATATCTGGTGGCAGGTTAGTTGCTAGAGCAGGAACCTGAGCAATTATAGACATTCTCCCCATCTCAAAACTATTAGCTACTATACTGCCGATAACATGGCTTTTTTCAGCAATATAAACTGTCTCCTCAGCAAAAAGTGCCCCTATGAAATATAAGGGATATACCTTATGAGGGAGAATATATATATCCTCGGCAGCAATAAAACCAATTACATCATCAGTGGGAAATATTCTCTCTGGAAATAGGTGGCTGTGAATAAAAATACTTCCACTTGAGATAAGCATTCCTTTCCCCCCATATCTTATAGTTTGAGGTCCTGGAAGCTGGTCTTCCTTGCCCAAAACTAAGTCCCCATTAACGTAGATGATGCCCTCAATCTTTAATCCTCCCTGGCCATCCCAACTGATACTTCCTTTCTCCGGATAAGAATAGCTGAAAACAGGAGTTTGATAGGAGATCTCATTTTCTTTTATATGAAGCGAATTCTCCTTAAAATAATCCCAATATGTATAGAAATATTCTTTTCTCGTAACAGGGTCAATATAAGGCTCATAGAGGCTGGGGAATTTAACTCTCTCCCTCAAATTATACCCGGCTTCTTTGCCATTGTCTGAATAAACATTATCTTCTCCCTCTCCCATAAAGCCAAGAGCGGTATAGACCCCATCTACTGTGGGCTTAAAAGCTTCAAGCTTGCTTTTAGGATAGCCGGGACTGGTTCCTATCCTCGCATCTGGGCCTAAAAAGACCGCCCCTTGTTTTACTCTGAGTTTAGTCTTTAGAGATTCTACTACCTCTTCATTAAAGACTACTTTTGGACAAGGGGGGATTTTCTGCTTTAATTCATCGAATATTGAATGATAATTATTGTGAATATGTGTTGATTCTGCCAGGAAAAGTGTCTCTTTTATACCCTTTTTTCCTAATAGATGCACTGAGCCATGAATATTGGCTGAATCTATCTTCTTTTGGGGCATCTCTGCACAAAAGATAGCATTGTTCCAGGGAGAAAGGTTTTCTATGGTTACATAAGCCTGGATAGTTTTAGAGATATCTCTAAAAGTTCCCCTCACCTTTACCCAGATCTCATCTTTAATGAACTCATCGGCTTCCTCGGTCTCTTCCAGCTCTATTCTTATGTTTTTTACAGCTACAGCGTAGCAGCCAGAGCTCAGTGATGTCTCCTCATAGAGAAGAGATGAGAAACCACCCTCATCTACTTCCTCATCTATTTTTATTTCGTTAATTTCACCATCAGCCCAGTTTTGAGTGCCTTCTTCAAAATCTTGCCTCAGGTCATATAATGCTCGCTCCAGGCCTGCCTCGGCCAGATAAAAGGCTTGCCTTTTGGAGATTTCTCTTTGCACCAGACTATTCTCCTGTATCCCTAAAGACATAAAAGCTAGTCCACTGATCATAAGAAGAAGGGAAAAAATCAAAACAAGAGGAAGGATGATTCCTTTTTCCTCATTCCAGTCTCTCTGCATAGCTAGCCACCTTTAGAGTGCCTCGTATCTAGTAAATTAGTTGGTTAGTTTAATTGAGTTAATTAGTTAATTCTCCCCTCACCCGAAAAAGCAAGACTTGCTTCCCTAGAAAAAGACTGAGAAGCTTGGTTTTATTTTATCACTTCTTAGTGCTCTGTCAATTTCTCCGTAACAAGCATGCTTTTCACACCCTGTTTTCACCCCTTGACAAAAAAGTTAAATGTATTATTATAAAATTAGTTTTATCGAACTAGTTTTATAATACTTTATAGAGAAAAGATACATAATTGTAGCAATGGACAAAAATGCTAATTTCTAATTTAAATCAGTTCGATATTCAGAAGATAAAGGCGTGAATCCCCAACCTTCGTGAGGTGG
>JAUWRC010000061.1 GCA_030610745.1 Clostridia bacterium | reverse complement strand
TTTGATGGCCACAGGTTCATAGAAGAGGCAAGCGAGAAAGGTGCCTGTGGTGCTATCGTATCCGAGGTTATCTCAGTCGTATCGGAATTTCAATGTTTTTTGAATAACGAGCAACGAGCAACGAGCAACGAGCAACGAGATATGCCGAGCGTAGCGAGGCGTATCTTGCTTCCCTCTTCTGATTTTTTTTTTATCCAGGTAAAGGATACTCTCTTTGCCTTGCAAGAACTGGCCAGGTATCATCGGGAAAAATTCTCTTTACCACTGATAGGGATAACAGGGAGCAACGGTAAGACCACAGTTAAGGAGATGGCCTGGCAGATTCTTTCCTCTGAATATCCTACCCTAAAATCAGAAGGTAATTTTAATAACCAGATCGGAGTTCCTCTCTCTTTGCTTAAACTACGTTCTTATCATAAGTGGGGAGTTTTAGAGATGGGTATGAACTCCAGGGGAGAAATAGAACGTCTGGCAGAAATAATTCAGCCAACTATTGGTGTTATTACTAATATCCAGCATTCTCATATCGGCTTTTTAGGAAGTCTGGTCGAGATTATGGAAGCCAAAGCAGAGTTGCTCGGCTCATTAAATAAAAATAAGAAAAACTGGTTAGTTTTGAATAGCGATGATCCCTGGACTCCCGAACTGCAAAAAAGAGCTAAATGCAGGGTCTTCACCTTTGGGATTAAAAATCAAGCTAGGGTAAAAGCTGAGAAAATAGCTTATCACCATAAGAGACTTAATTTCACTTTGGTCTATAAGAAAGAGAAAGTGCCTATTTCTATTCCTATTCCAGGATTATACAATGTTTATAATGCTTTAGCTGCCTCAGCTGTATCTCTTATTCTGGATATCTCTCCTGGTACTATTGCTCAATCCCTGGAATGTTTTAAACTTCCTCCTATGCATTCAGAGTTATCCTTTCTTGGTAGTTATCAACTGATCGACGACTCTTATAACGCCAATCCAGATTCTGTGAACGAGGCTTTAGAACTGCTGCAAAAAGTTGCAAAACAGCGCAAAATAGCTATTTTAGGGGATATGTTGGAGTTAGGAGAGATGGCCAAATCACTTCATAATAAAGTGGGCAGGCGAGCAGGGCAGTTGGGTATAGATGCTTTGTTTACTCTGGGAGAGTTCTCGGAAGAGGTGAGCAAAGGAGCCAGGATGGCCGGTGTAAAGGATGCTTTTTCTTTCAGGGACAAAGAAAGATTAATGGCTGAACTTCTCCCTTATTTAGAGGAAGGAGATTCTCTTTTAATCAAGGGCTCAAGAGAAATGAAGATGGAAGAAATTGTCAAAAGATTAAAGGAAAAACTATGTTCTACCACTTAATTTCTTCTCTATTATTTCGTGCGGCAGGAGCGGGCCTGGCCTCTCTCCTCTTAGGTTTGTGGCTGGGTAGGATTTTTATAAGGAAACTCAAAAGGAAAGGGTGGGTCAATTATGTTCGTTCATACACTCCTGAAAATCATAAAGCAAAAAGAGGCATTCCTACCCTGGGTGGGATCTTCATTCTCATCTCTCTTCTGGTAAGCCTTTTCATTTTTGGAAATCTAGCCAGTAGATTCCTTCTCCTCTCTTTATTTGTTATCCTGTATTTAGGACTGGTTGGATTCTGGGACGATGTCCTAAAAAAGGCAAAAAAGAACTCTCAAGGGCTAAAAACCAGATTCAAATTGCTTATTCAGCTTATTTTAGCCTGTTTTGTTGCTTTTTATCTTTACCGCGAGCCAGGATTCAGCAAATATCTGGAGATTCCCTTCAGCGGACTCACCCTTAACATAGGATGGGTATATATTCCTCTGATTATAGCTATAATCGTAGCTACTCCTAATAGTGTTAATCTCACCGATGGGCTGGATGGACTGGCAGCCGGCTGTGTATTATTTGCTGGCATGGCTTATGGGATTCTCTCTTTTTTTGTGGGCAGCGATATTTTCTCCTCCTCTTTAAATATTACCTATATTTTTGGAGCAAGGGAATTGGTAGTTCTCTGGGCAGCTCTCATGGGAGCAACTTTTGCTTTTCTCTGGTATAACTGTCATCCTGCTCAGGTTTTTATGGGAGAGACAGGAACTCAGGTTTTAGGAGGGGCCCTGGCTATTACAGCTATTTTGATAAAGAAAGAGATATTGCTTCTTTTAATAGGAGGAGTCTTTGCTGTTGAGGCTCTTTCAGTTTTTTTGCAAGTTTTCTTCTTTCAGACAAGAGGCAAGCGAATTTTGAAAATGAGCCCTCTTCATCATCATTATGAGCTTAAAGGGATAAGCGAGCCAAAGATAGTAACTCGTTTTTGGATGGTAGCTGCTATTTTAGCTTTGCTTGGATTAAGCAGTTTGTTTAAATGGTGAATGGTATTTAGTGAATGGTGGATAGCAGCGGTGCCATTTATGGCACATGTAGATTAGGGCTTGATGGTCTCCTCTCCCCTATGGGGAGAGGATTGAGGTGAGGGGGAAAAAGTAGCCTGTCCCCTTTTTCCCTGGTAAACGAATGTCATTGCGAGCGAATAAAGTGAGCGAAGCAATCTCAGAAAGGAAAGATTGCAGAGTCTGTTTCAAGTCTATCGGGATTGCCACGCCTGCCCTCGGCAGACTCGCAATGACAGCGGAGAATACGCAATACGAGATAAGTGCTTAATAAATCAATGACCAATAAACAACGAACTACGAACAATACCGGCTTTGATTATCCGCTTCTTTTTGTTACTTTTATACTTTTAGCTATAGGATTGATGTTTCTTTATAGTGCCAGCGCCGCCTATGCCCATATCCGCCAGGGTGACCTTTATTTCTACCTCAAACGACAGTCAATGTGGCTGGGGTTAGGGTTAGTTTTTCTTTGGTTAGCAAGTAAGTTTAATTATAAAAAATATAAGTACCTGGATAGGCCTTTGCTTTTCATCACTCTTGTTTTTCTTTGTTTAGTCTTTATCCCGGGAATTGGAAGAGAGGCAAGGGGAGTTCACCGTTCAATAGGGATAGGATTTATCTATTTTACTCCCAGCGAAATAGCCAAATTGAGTGTAGTCATCTATCTTGCTTGCTCTTTAGTGAGAAAAAAAGAAAAAATGGAAAGCTATATCAGTGGCTCTCTTCCCTATTTTATCATCCTTGGAGGTATCTCTGCTCTGGTGGTGATGGAACCAGATATGGGAACAGCTCTAACCATAGCCGTAATTGCCTTTATTCTTCTTTATGCTGGGGGTGCACGTCTCTCTCATTTGGTTTACACTGCTTTTTTAGCTCTGGTACCTTTATATTTTTCCGTTTTCCAGGTTGGTTACCGTATAGATAGAATAATGGGTTTTCTCTATCCCGAGAAAGACCCTCTGAAGGCAGGCTATCAGCTAATTCATTTAAAAAGAGCTCTTGGTTCAGGTGGACTGTGGGGCTTAGGATTGGGTGAGGGAATAGAAAAACTTTTCTACCTTCCCACTCCTCATACTGACTCCATCTTTGCTGTAATTGGTGAGGAAGTGGGTTTTATAGGGACCAGTATCATCTTAGCATTATTCTTTTTTATTGTCCTGCGAGGCTTAAGGATTGCCCGAAGAGCTCCCGATAAGTTGGGAAAACTTTTAGCTGTAGGATTGACCTCTCTGATTGGCCTGCAGGCTATCCTCAATATGGGAGTGGCTACTGTCGTTCTACCCACCACAGGGGCAACTCTTCCCTTTATTAGTTATGGAGGCTCATCTTTAATAATTTGCCTAACCAGCATAGGCATTCTTTTAAACATATCGAAGAATAGTCCTTCAAAGTGAGAATCCTTCCTATATTTATTTCTTTTACTAAGGCAACGGAAAGAAATTTGCATTGAGTGTAAAAATATGATAAGTTTTCTACAAAAGATAGGGGGTAATGAAGATGCCAAAGAAGGCTATTGGGAAGATAGAAAAACTTGGGGTTGAGCATTTCAAAAAACCTGGAAGGAAACTATACCTTGTTCCTCTTTTATTTTCAGGAGGTAAATCAGAAAAAGAAGTTCCTAAAGAGTATTTGGCAAAGGTAAAAATCTATTGGGATGAGGCTGAGAGGCGATTGGATGATTTAAAAGCTAAGATTGGAAAGGTTAACAAGTTATATCATGAACTAGTAGGTACAGGTGGAGAAAAGGGTCTTAAGGTGATTAAGAATTTAAATGAGAGAAGCTACCAAATTGCCAGGAAGTTTTTTCAAAAAGAGGCAGTACTGGAGGCAGTGGAAAATCCAGACTTAGTTAAGGAGAGTATAGATTGGGCCAGGTGTTTGGCTGTAGGGCTTCAAAGCGGGGAGGCGCTCGGAAAGATTTCCCAATTTTATATAGAAGCTGTGCAAAAGAGGGAAGAATTCATTGCTAAAAAAATAGATAAGACACTTAAAGATAACGAGATCGGGATTATTTTTATTAGAGAGGACAATAACATTAAGTTTCCTTCTGGTATAGAGATTTTTAGAGTATACCCACCCATCCTTGATGATATCCACCGGTACCTTCGAGACTATCATCCCTCGCCATAACACGGGGTTCACTGAGTATTTACGAGATACGAGCGACGAGCGACGAGATATGCCGAGCGTAGCGAGGTGTATCTCAACGTTCACTCCGTACGGGTGAATAGATATATCCCTACGGCAAGGAAGATAAGATTGGGAATCCAGGCAGCGAGAAAAGGAGAGATGAGCCCGCCTTTTCCCATTGTCTTTAAAAAAGCCATTGTCTCATAATAACCAAAGCTTATAATTAAACCCAGAGCAAAGCTGGTTCCCTTTCCTCCCTTTCTCAAGATTAATCCTATGGGGATACCCAGAAATAAGAGAATAAAATTGGTAAAGGGATAGGAGAACTTGAAATTTAGTTCGGTTTCTAAGCCTAAGGTTTTGAATCCACTTTCCTCGTATTCGTTAATGTATTTGCTTAACTCTACTATGCTCATTTTATCGGGAGGAAGATATTTTCGGCTAAAATAGGCAGGATCTTTATCGAGAGGAAGACTCTTTTCATAAAAAGGAATACTTCTCATTGCTTCCTCCAACAGATATTCCCTTCCTTCGTAGAAAACCCATTTCTTTTCTATCCACGCACCTCTTTTTGCTATAATGATAGAACAAGGGGGTGATTCATTATAGATGAGAATATTTTCCATCTCTCCTTTCCCGGGGTTGAAAGATCTTATGTAGAAAAAATAAGAAGGTGGAACATGGACAAAGATATTCTTTTGTATTTCTTTGCTTGGTGGTGGCCCTAAGAAATTCTCTTGTTTAAGCCTCTGAGCAAATTGATTTGCCTTAAAAGTTAAAGTCTCATTTAAAAAAAGTACCATAAAGCCGATGATTAATCCTATAGTTAAAAGAGAAAGAACTGTTCTTTTGAAGGAAATTCCACCAATTTGTGCGGCCTGAATCTGATGAGTTCCTGCCAGGTGAGTGATAAGAAATAGGGTGGAGATAATAACTGCGAGAGGACTGAGGAAAGTGAATAAATAAGGAATCTGCAAAAGATAATACTGGATTACTCCTGAAGCTGTAGCTTCCTTTCTTAGATTGTCTATAGATGTAAAAAAATCTGTCAAGAGAAAAAGGGCGATAAAAAAGAAAATAAAGATTAGGTATAGCTTTAAATATTCCTTGGTTAGATATTTATCTAGAATTCTCATAAAAACTCTCTTTTATATCTTAGCCACTTTTCTGGTTAGCCAGATGCCGCCTATGGCTAATAAAAGATTGGGTATCCACATAGCTAAGTAAGGAGGCAGGAACCCTCCTCTTCCTAAGAACCTCCCTACTAAAAGAAGAAGGTAGTAGGTTATGGCTATAATTAAACTTATTCCCAGACTAATGGATTTTCCCCCTCGTTTCATACTAATTCCCAGGGGCAGAGCTATTAAAGCTAAGAGGAAAGTAGCCAGGGGAACAGCAATTCGACTATGAAATTCAACGCTTAACTCCTTTATTTTTTCCTTGCTCGGTTCTTCTTTAACTTTTTCTTCCTTTAGTCTCTGAGTTATTTCAGTTAAACTTAACTCCCCCGTTCTTTTTATTCCCTCTCCCTTTTCAAAGAGTCGGCTAGCTGAATAGATAGTTTGAGAATTAAATTTTCCCTGCCGTACTATCTGGTAGTTTTTGCTAAAACGGTAAAAGGTAATTTCATCAAGCCTCAGAGTTTCTTTTTCAAATTCTCCGCTTTGAGCTATGGCAATCTGGGGAAAAAGTTCGTCTTCCTGGGAAAGAAATTCATAAAGGACAATCTTCTGCATTTTGCCAGTTTTTGGGTCAATATGATGGGTGTAAAGCTTTCTATTTTCAAAATCGGTGATAGTTCTTTCTTTAATCTGGATGGATGGTTTTTTAAAAATAATTCTTTGAAATGCCTGGCTGTAATGATGGTTGCACCAGGGAGTGAGAAAGGAAGAGAAATAAAGAGAGGCTATACCTAGAATAAAGGCGAAGACTAATAATATCCCTTCTATTCGAAGCAAGTTTATACCTGAGCTTATAAAGGCAACTATTTCTCCATCGGAGCTTAGCCGACCGAAAGTGAGCAAGGCGGCAAATAAAAGTGAGAGGGGGATGACAATGTCAAAAGAAGAGGGTAGTTTAAAAAGGAGCAATTTTCCCACATCGAGAAAAGAAATATTTTCCACGAAGAGCAATTCTGTTAAGTCAAATATGATACCGATGAGCAATATGAGGTTGAAGAATAAGAATCCAAAGATAAAAGATAAAATTATTTCTTTTAAGATATAGCGATGTATTATTTTGATCAAAATAAGCCTCAGTACCAAATTCGTGTCTCGTCGCTCGTATCTCGTATTGCGTCAGTGGACAGCACATCTACTTACTTTTTTGCTCCACAATCTTTTCTTCTACGCAATACGCATCACGCACGACGCATCACGCTCTTATTTCTTAGTATCATACTATTATTTTTCTGAGTTGACAAGGAAAAAAATCGATAAACCATTGCCATGTGGCAAGTTGGTTGACAAAAAAATTAAATGTATTATCATGAAACTAGTTCGATAAAACTAGTTTCATAGAGAAAAGATACGTAATTTAAGAGTGAACAAAAATATTAATCTAATCACTTCGATATTCAGGAGATGAAGGCATGAGCATTACCATTCGTGACGTGGCTAAGTTAGCTGGGGTTTCTATATCTACAGTCTCCTTAGCGCTTAATGACAAAGGTTATGTTTCTTTCAAGACTAAAGCTAAAGTCCTTGAGGCAGCAAAAAAACTTAGCTATGCCCCAAGTATGATCGCCAAGAAGTTCGCCACTGGAAAGACCAACACCGTGGGGCTCCTTGCATTCATCAGCCATGAGCATCCCTTAGGTGGGTTTTACATGCCCGTTATCTTAGGTGTCATAGATGCACTTGGGAAGGCAGAGTATGCCTTTCAGCTGGATATAAAGGGAGAAGAGGGAGAAGGTGTTTTGAGTAAGAGGGGAGTCCTTATGCGCATTGCCAAACAGAAAATGCTGGATGGTTTATTAATCCTATCATATTGGCCACTCTCCTTTGAGGACATTTCTGACCTTCTCCAGCTAAAATTTCCCTTTGTCATTATCGGTGGCAGCATTCCTGAGCATCAAGTAAACTGTGTAGAAGTTGACAACTTTGCCGGAGCATGTAAGGCAGTTGAGTATTTAATCAAACTCGGACATAAAAGAATTGGACATATTTCGGGTCCCGTGGATCAAAAAAATGCTCAAGATAGGCTAACAGGTTATATTGAAACACTGCGCCAATACAATATTCCCTTTGATGAAGACTTAATCTATCATGGTGACTTTCACAAGAGAAGTGGCTATAAAGGAATGAAGAAGTTGTTGAGTCTATCTTCGCCTCCATCTGCTGCCTTCATTGCCAACGACAATATGTGCCTGGCAGCGATGAGGGCCATTAAGGAGAAAGGATTGTCCATTCCTAAAGATATCTCTATAATTGGATTTGATGATATTGAAGCTGCCGCTCATACAACTCCATCTCTGACTACAATTTCTCAACCAAGATATACCTGGGGACAAAAAGCTACAGAGCTGCTTCTTGAGACAATGAAAAATGCGGATAACCAGGACTCGAAAAGAATAGCGTTAGACACAGAGCTAGTAATCAGAGAATCTTGCAAGGCTTATTATCATTAAAATACAAAGAATGAGAACTCTGGGTATGCATAAACCCAGAAAAATAGAATCGCTCACCTTTTTCTCTCATTTTATTCTGTAACTTCTGCATCCCCTCACATTTCATCTCTAAGATTTTTACTGCATACTTTTCTCCCATGCATACTTTTCACACATACTTTTCACCCCTTGACAAAAAAGTTAAATGTATTACTATAAAACTAGTTTTATCGAACTAGTTTTATAATACTTTATAGAGAAAAGATACATAATTGTAGCAATGGACAAAAATGCTAATTTCTAATTTAAATCAGTTCGATATTCAGAAGATAAAGGCGTGAATCCCCAACCTTCGTGAGGTGG
>JAUWRC010000019.1 GCA_030610745.1 Clostridia bacterium | reverse complement strand
ATATGAACATTATGTGTGGGTTCAAAGAGACAATGGGACTAAATTAAAAGATAACGCATAGCGGGTAGCGTATAGTAGCGGTGCGATTTATCGCACAAGGACACAGGGAAAGGATAGAATATGAAAGAGATACAAGGAGGAATTACTGCCCCTCAGGGGTTTAAGGCAGCTGGTGTCCATTGCGGAATAAAGAGAAATAAACCTGACCTGGCTTTAATTTATTCAGAAATTCCTGCCACTAGCTGGGGTATGTTTACCACTAACAAAGTAAAAGCAGCCCCGGTTCAGGTTTCTATAAAAAAAATCCGCAGTCGACGTGCCCAGGCAATCCTCGCCAATAGTGGCAATGCTAATGCCTGCACCGGCGAGAAAGGCATCCAAGATGCACAAAAAATGGCTAGATTAGCTGCCCAGGAGCTGGGGATAAAAGAAGAAATGGTCCTGGTTGCCTCTACAGGTTACATAGGTAAACCTCTACCTATGCTCCAGATTGGGGCCGGAATAAAGCAGGCCAAACCCCTTCTTTCCTCCAAAAAAAGTGAGGAGGCAGCCAAAGCTATTTTAACTACCGACCGAGTCATTAAAGAAATTGCTGTAGAAACCGATATTCCAAGAAGGGGAAAAGGAAAAGTAAAAATAGGGGGGATAGCCAAAGGAGCAGGTATGATCTCACCTAGTCTAGCCACAATGCTCTGTTTTATTACTACTGATGCCTGCATAACTGAGGATGCTCTGGAAGAGGCTATAAGGCTTGCGGTCAATAAATCTTTTAATCAAATTAGTATAGACGGCGATATGAGCACTAATGATACCGTATATATCATGGCCAACGGACTGGCCAGAAACAAAAGAATAAAAACCTGGCGTAAGAAAAAAAAGTTAAGAGTTAAAGATGAAAATTTTGACTATTTCTGCCAGGCTCTGGATTTTGTTTGTATTTCTTTAGCCAAGCTGATTGTCCGTGATGGTGAAGGAGCTACCAGATTTATGGAGGTGAAGGTAAAAGGAGCAGCTTTTCCCAAAGATGCTCGAAGGATAGCTAAAGCGGTAGCTAACTCCACTCTGTTAAAAACAGCAATGGCTGCTACTCATTCTAACTGGGGAAGAGTAATGGCAGGTTTGGGAGTGGGAAGAGTAATGGCAGCCTTAGGAGCAGCTCACGCAAAAATAGATCCCAATAAAGTAGATATTTATTTCGACGAGATATTGGCAGTAAAAGGAGGAATAGGAGTAGGAATAGATTTAGTAGAAAAGAGACTAAGGGAAGTTTTGAAAGAGGATGAGATAAGGATAACCATTCAACTAAATCAGGGAAGTTGCCAGACTACCTTCTGGGGATGTGATTTAACTGAGCAATATGTAAAGATTAATAAGCGATACGTATGATGCTAGCGTATAGCGGGTAGCGTTTAGCGGATAGTAAATAAAAGAGTAGCGGTCGGATTTATCCGACTAGCAGTGATTTATAAAATACCAAAAATAGAATTTTGGCCAGGTGCTCTCGTAAAGAATGGGCAGACATACAATACGCATCACGCACGGCGCAATACGAGATACGATTCACGATTCACGAGATACAACCCTTGCTACTTCTCTGACCATTCTTAATGGCTTACTCATAACTCGGAAAGGAAAAGTTAGGATAAAGCGGGAAGGATCATTCCTGATTTCCTTTGCCAGCCTTAAGGGTTTACTGAAAGACCTCGTTTCCCAATTAGAAAGCAGATGAGAACAAAGCGTTGCTTTGGAAACTCTGAATACGTAACCACACTTTTCACACTCTATCTTCACAATAGAATCCCCCACATAGGTAATGAGAGTAGGAGCTTCAGTGAAGCATCGGCTGCACATAAGAGTTGTTCTTACTTGCTTGACTATCTTTTTCCTCCTTTATCTATATCTATTCTATCATATTTTCATAAATTGCCAACATGTGCCTCGGGACAATTTTCTTAAGGATAAAGTAATACTTTAATAGAACTTCTTTCCCTTGCTCTTCTAAAACCCTCCTCCCATTGAGTTAAGGGCAGCTTATCTGTTACTAACGATTTAAGATCAACCCTTTCCTGCCTCATTAATTCTAGTGCCTTAATCCAGGCTGAGGGCTTCTGAGTGCGGGAGCCAATTAAGGTTATTTCCCTGTCAAAAAGAATCTGGTCAAAATCGAGGCTAACTGACTGGTGAAGGATTCCTGCCTGCACATATCTACCCTTTTTTCTAACTAATTCCAATCCTGAATGAACTGCGGCAAGAGTTCCAGAGCACTCAAAGACAACATCTGCTCCATAACCATTGGTTAACTTTTTAAGAAGCTCGCCTATGTCTTGACTTTGAAGATTAATGGCCTCATTTGCTCCAAATTTCTTAGCCAGAGCTAACCGAGATTCATCACCCGCGGTCCCACAGATGACCACTGTAGCTCCTTGTGCTCTAGCAACTTGAGTGACCAATAAACCAAAAGGGCCTGGCCCCAAGACAAGAACCACCTCATTTGCCAGAACCTTAGCCTGCTCCATAACAGCATGAGTAGCACAAGCTAGTGGTTCACTAAGAGCGCCAGTGGTAAAATCAATATTAGAGGGAAGTTTATGAATGCTCTTCTCCCATATAACAAAATACTCGGCAAAAGCTCCATTAACTTTTGAGCCTAAACCTCGACGTTCGGAACATAAATTGTAATCTCCACTCTGACAGAATCTACATTTTCCACAAACATAATCGGTTGTCTCAGAAGTTACCCTATCACCTATCTTAATTCTCTTGACCCCCTTCCCTACTTCTATTACCTCTCCAGCTACCTCATGTCCCAGAACTACAGGAGGACGAAGAGCAGAATAGCCGTGAATGTCGGTCCCGCAGATTCCGGCTGCCTTCACCTTGACCTTTACCTGATTCGGCTTCGGCACCGGCTCCGGAATCTCCATTAATTTAACTTTTCCTTCAGCTAACTTAACTATTGCTTTCATTTTTTTACTTCTCTATTTCTCTGTTTCTTGCTTCTTGTTTCTTAAAGTCTTTTTACGAGATACTATCCGCTAAACGCTACCCGCTGTACGCTAATTACGGTATTACGGCAATTTTTATCCCTTCCTGATTTATCATCATCTCCAGTGCTTTGGAAAAATCAGCCAGGGGAAACTCATCAGTGATGAGAGAATCTGTATCTATTTTCCCCTGGGAGATCAAATCTAAAGCTTTTTTTACATATTGAGGGGTGTGGTGGAAGACGCCTTTTATAGTAATTTCTGAGTAATGTAAAAGCTCGGTATCAATGGTTATTTTTGTTCCTGAAGCACAACCCCCAAAAAGAACTGCCGTCCCTCCTTTTCTCACCATAAGGATGCTCTTTTCCCATACCTCAGGAATTCCCACCGCCTCTATAGCCACGTCCACTCCCCTACCCTTCTCTGTCAATCTTTTAACCGCCTTCACCTGATCGCCGACTCTAGAAGCATCTACTAATTCATCAGCTCCTAATTTATTAGCTATGTCTAATCTTTCCCTTCTTACATCTAGAGCTATGACCCTGGCACCCTTTAATTTTGCCAGTTGAACGAAAAGCAGTCCAATAGGTCCTAATCCATTAATAACAACTGTATCCCCTAAGGCTATATTGGATTCTTCTATTCCATGCACTACACAAGCCAGGGGCTCCACCAAGGCCGCCTTTTTATAAGAAAGATGAGAAGGAATTTCCAATAAATTCTGCTCCACAATAGGCCGGGGTATTTCCACGTATTGGGCAAAGGCACCGCTGAGCCTGAGAGTCAAATTCTCACACATACTCTGTCGACCTATTTTACAATAATAACAGCGGTTGCAGGGAGCAGAATTTGCCGCTACCACCCTCATCCCTTTCTGAAAGCCTTTTACCTTCTCTCCCACCTTTACTATTTCTCCAGCAAATTCATGACCAAAAACAAAAGGAGGCTTAAAAAGAGGATGACCTCGAAGATATAGCTTGCGGTCAGTTCCACAGGTTAAAGCAGCCTTTACTTTTACCAGTACCTCATAGGGACTAATCCGAGGAATTTCTATCTCTTCTAATCTTACATCCTTAATTCCATGAAACACAGCTGCTTTCAATCTGTTTCTCCTGAAACACCTTAGGGCTCGTTGGGAGTAGCGGTGCCATTTATGGCACTTCATCGAACGTATTGCCGAGTGTAGTAGAACCTCTAAAAAACCAATCCTAATCTATCAAGATTTAAAAACCTTGTCAAATACAGGAAAAAAGATAATCCTGGAATTGTTATCAGCAAGTGCAAACTTCTCGACGAGTTGACAACTCCTTGATTTCCAATAAGGTAAAGGTAGTAATAACCGATATTTGGATAGAAAATCCTGCGGACAAATATAATAGAGATGGAGCCAAGCATTTTGGATGATGAAGTGATTCAACGAGCTAATCGGGAGTCAGCATTACTGCTTACAGTAGATAAGAACTTTGGGGAATTGGTATTTCGGCAAGGCCGTATAATATATGTTATGCAAAAATTTAGACGGAAGTAGGGTTTCGCGATACAGTTCGAATGGGATCCAGGAAAAGCAAAACTGAACCATAGGAAGCACAGAGTATCCTTTGAGGAAGCTGTAACCGTGTTCTACGATCCTTTGGCGGCCACTTTCGACGATCCTGATCATTCAGTTGAGGAGAGAAGATTAATCACTATTGGCTTCTCCTCTCGAGACCATTTGCTTATCGTATCGCATGTAGAGAGAGGAGAGGCCACGCGTATAATAAGTGCGCGACGTGCAACATCGCGAGAAAGGAAAAGACATGAAGACCAGATCAGAAAAGAATCATGATGAGTTACGTCCTGAATATGAGTTTGACTATTCTAAAGCTGTTCGGGGCAAGTACTATAAGCGCCTGTTGGCGGAAAGGGCTAACGTGGTTGTCCTTGAACCAGACGTAGCCAACGTTTTTCATGATTCAGCTACAGTGAATGAGGCGTTGAGATCGCTTCTTAATCTTACTCGCTCGACTCAGCGCCTAACAAAGCGCTCCAGCAGACGCGGCTTGCAGCCGCGCCGCTGAGCTTTGTCGTTATCGCCAGATGAGATTAATAGGTATACTTCATCATATCCCCTCACCCTAGCCCTCTCTTCTTTCTAGCTATAAGAATAAGAATTCTTTACGGAATATATAAGCTGTAAGCTATAAGCGGTAAGAGCTTCCAATGTGCGATAAATCGCACCGCTACCTTTTTCGATTCACTATTCACCAAATACTATTCACTAACGACTAGTTTACTCACCGCCTGGATTATATCATCTTCCTGTGGGACTGTGCGTCTTTCCAGCCCCGGAGAATAAGGAATGGGAATGTTTCGCCCGGTTAGTCTCCTAATGGGAGCATCAAGGTAATCGAAAGCCTCGCTCTCCTCAACCTGAGCCAGAATTTCCGCGCCAAATCCTCCTCTGCCGCAAGCCTCGTGAACTATTAATAATCTATGCGTCTTTTTTACTGAATTGACTATCCTCTGAGAGTCCAGAGGAACCAATGTCCTTGGATCTATCACTTCTATACTTATCCCCTCTTTGCTCAGCTTATCAGCCGCTGCTAGCGCTTTTGGCACCATTATAGAAAAAGCAACAATGGTTGCGTCAGTTCCCTGCCGTTTTACCTTGGCCTCACCCAGAGAAACCAGATATTCACTCTGCGGCATCTCACCCTTTTGGGAATAGAGAAGCTTATGCTCAATAAAGACAACCGGATTATCATCTCTAATGGATGACTTGAGAAGCCCCAGAGCATCGTAAGGTGTAGAAGGCATAACGACTTTTAACCCTGGTATATGACAGAGAAGAGCTTCTAAGGACTGGGAATGTTGAGCAGCCGCTCCAGTTCCTGAGCCTCCGGCTGTTCGAAGTACCATAGGAACCCGAGCCTTTCCACCATACATATAGTGAATCTTGGCTGCCTGATTAATCAGTTGATCCATGCCAATAGTGATAAAATCCATAAACATAATTTCTGCTACAGGTCTCATTCCAGTCAAAGCTGATCCAAGAGCAGCCCCTACTATAACGGATTCCGAAAGAGGAGTATCCTTAATCTTTTCCTTACCGAATTCCTCCATAAGACCCAGACTAACACCAAAGGCTCCCCCGTAAACTCCTATGTCCTCGCCCATCATATATACATTTTCATCTCTTTGCATCTCCTCTCTTAAAGCTCGGCGAAGAGCTTCTCGATAAGTCAATTTAACTATATTAACTGGCATAGACATCCTCTTCTAAAGTTTCCAATGAGGGGAAAGGGCTATCTTGGGCAAAATCCACTGCTTGCTTGATGGAGGAGATAACCTCTCCCTCAATCTGTCCCATTTCTTCCTCGCTTAAGATACCCTTATCCAGAAGGTAGCCTCCAAATCTTTTTAAGGGACAGTTCTTTTTCCATTTTGCTACCTCTTGTCTTGTTCGGTATTTTTCAGCATCACTTCGGGAATGTCCCTTCCAACGGTAAGTCTGACAGACAACAAAACTTGGCCCTTTTCCATCTCGGGCATGAGCCACGGCCTTGCTAATCTCCTCATATACTCTCAGAACATCATTTCCATCGACTTTAACCCCGGGCATTCCATAGGAAGCGGCACGCAGGGAAAGATCTTCAATATTAAAGGCTATTCTGGTAGCCGTTGACATAGCATATTGATTATTTTCACAGATAAAAATAACAGGTAGATTCCAGACAGAGGCTAAATTAAGAGATTCATGGAAGACCCCTTGATTAACAGCTCCATCTCCAAAAAAGCAGAGCACCACCCGCTTTAAGCCTTTCATCTTGATAGTGATACCAGCTCCACAGGCTATAGGTATACCTCCCCCTACTACCCCATTTGCTCCTAGATTTCCCGCTTCCACATCAGCAATGTGCATGGAACCACCTTTGCCTTTACAGTAACCGGTGGCTTTGCCTAACAACTCACTCATCATCCTGTTTAAATCAGCTCCCTTAGCTATACAGTGTCCGTGTCCTCGATGGGTACTGGTTATATAGTCATCGGGTTTAATAGCCCTACATGCACCTACAGCCACTGCCTCCTCTCCGATATAAAGATGACCTGTTCCATAAATTATCCCTTTGACCAGAAACTCAGCTACTTTCTCTTCGAACCGCCGTATGGTCAACATTTGCTTATACATCTGGACAAGGGCACTCCTGCTAGGCTGCATAATCTTTTCCTTCCCTTATAATCTCATCCTGAATTTTTCGTAGGTTCAAAAGAACTAAGTCATATGCAAATACGCATCACGCACGAGGCAATACGAAATCCAATTGAGGTTTTTCAATTGACCCATATCTTGTATCTTCCATGATCTGGTCGGTAGTTTTATTTATTTTAAGATAGCCGACCCATTTTTGGAAAGGATTCTTTTCTATCACTTTATTTACTATACATTTTCCATCATGGATTTTGAACTCTACTCCGCTACCTGGCTTAATCCCAATAACCTCTCTTATTTTTTTAGGAATGGTTACCTGACTCTTATTTATTACCTTGGGCATAATTACCACCTCATTTGCCCTATTTATTATTACTCTATAGCAATAATAAATAATAGATTTTCCTTACCAAATGTCAAGGAGAGGGTGGAAGAACTACCACAAACTTGAGCAAGTTTCGGATATTTAGAACTATAAAACTAAAGTCATGGCCAAAACAGAAGAAAACTACTGATTTCAAGAAATTAGAAGAAGATGTTCGGGAGGTAATTATTTTAAGAGAGACATAATAAAACAATGGTAAGTATTGCCAAAACAGAGGTAAGTCCTACAAGTAACTTGTTTGTATAATCTTGATAAATACGACCAATCTCTTCACGTATATCACCAAGGGAACAGTACGCATAATCAAAAACTTGCAGGAAATCCTTTGCTTGATTATTAGGAATATCATCTTTAAATAATTGTACAACCATTTTAGCGTATATCATTTCACCCTGCGCCTGTATACTATAGGACGAAGGGAAAGTTGTTTTACTGGGAAAACTGGCTTGAAGTGTTGAGAATAGTTTTAAATTTAAGAATCGCCCTAAAAATGAAAATAACTTCAAAAAATCTTCAAACAAATCCACTATATATCTTCGAAATGAAGGAGACGCTACAAGTTCTCTAAGACCATGGTGATAGTCTAAGATTTTTTGTTGATATTGTTTTATCAAATTTTGCACAACTTCTTTTTTATTACCGCTTTTGACGATAAAAAGCAATTCCTTATTTTCTTTATGATGGTGAGTATGTTGATGGTAAATATCCCTAATCCGTTGATAAATCTCAGATGCAAACCTATCTTCAAGCCGCGTTAAAGACTTATCTAGTTTACATTTAACAGTGAAAAACCCATTTTGACAAACCTCACACTCTCCTTCGCAATAAGATTGATTTTTTGCAACTTTGTTACTTATTTTAACCTTAAACTTGGCTAGGTTGTTTATATTCCCAGAATAATAAATCCGAAAAAAGACTTTTTCTTCTTGAAAAATATCTGATATTTTAATATATCTCCCATAATATCGGCCATGATCTTCACGTTTATATCCTTCTCGTTTAAGAGAATCTTCAAGATTTACAATAAAAACATCTCCAGATAAAGTGGGTATCCATCCACCCCATTTAGCCATGCTCCTTCTCCCTGCCTGTATTAAACAATTAAATTAAGAGCTCTAAAAGAAGCCTAATTCCATTCTATCCTGAAGGAAACTACCTCCAGACCGGCCGGTTTAAGACTTTTTTAGAGCTCTTAAACTATTTAATACCACGACATCCAAGTACAGTGGTTTTTGCCGTTCTTTTCTTTTGTTCAATGCTAAGTCCGCGATGTATAAGTCCAGTTCTGCTAAGCTGCTTAATCATTGATTCGTCTTCAGTATCGACAACTCTACCCCCAACATACTTCTTTAAAATTTTTCCTTCTGGTCCTCCTATCTTTCGCATTTATTTTTAGCTCCTTTCAATTGGGCATGAATACAGTCAAACACATGTCATCCATAAGAATATTACAACTTGGCTAAAAACCTAATACCCAATAATATTTCCATAAAAAATCTATAACACCCTTTCTTTTTTCGAGTCCTGCTTATCTCCTTATGTGCAATTTTTTTGCCAATTTTGAACTTGTTAACAATTCACTTATTTAGATAGTGCTCAGTTACTTTACTGACAAGGATTAGAGATTTTTTCAATGAGAGGTCTTTCTTTTTTTTAAAAACTTCGGGTGGCCAATTTTGTACATTTTTTTAAAAGCTATATTTTAAAAGGTTTGAATTTCAGCTCCTGAAGAACCAAAGAGAGAATGTACAATAATGTACACTCCCTATAAAATTATTTTTATTCGCTGAATTTCAATTCCTATTTGAATTTCAACCCCTGAAGAGCTTCAAAAAGTGGCCAATTTTGTATATTTTCTTGTGCAAAATTATCCTTATGCGCATAACTTTGGCTACAGCTTTAGTTTTAAATTAAGGAACTAACAAATGTCCCAATAGCAAATTATACAAATTATATAAGATATGATTACTTCTCAAGGAAAAATGATTCAATATGTTGAAAATAAATGCATCTCTTCTTTTCTTTTAGTAAATAAGTTAATAATAGTGGTTACGCCGAGAAATAAGGGCTTTTTCCGACTATTATAGAGCAGCTACTAAAGAAAATCCTCCGGCTTTAGATTTCTCAATTTCTTTTTGAAATCCTCAACTTCCTTATCCCCAATGGGTCTAGTTTTCGGAATTTTCTCCTCCACAGCTACTTTGTCTAAGACTACCTCGTTTATAAAAATGGGGACCTTGAGCCTGAGAGCCAGAGCTATAGCATCACTGGGACGAGAGTCAACCCGAAGATTCTCCCCATCTTTTCTGATGAGAATTTGAGCATAAAATGTGTTATTTCTAAGGTCACTTATGACCACCTTTTCTACTTTGCCATTGAGTTTCTCGATCAATAACTTAGCCAGATCATGAGTCAGAGGACGAGGAGGCTTCACATTCTCCAAAGCTAAAGCAATGGCCTGAGCTTCAAATAAACCAATCCATATAGGAAGAGTCTTATTTCCCTTTTTTTCCTTTAAAATAATAACTGGCACCTTTGAGTTTACATCTATGGCTACTTTACTTACCCCTACCTCTATCTCCACCATTTTTTTACCGCTTACTTTTTTCTTCACGAGATACGAGCGACGAGATACGAGATACGAATTTAAGAGCCAACCATATGCCCGCAGCCCATAAGATCTACTATTATTCTATTTAACTCAATTCCAGTGAGGTGGCCCAGGCATCCCAAACTCGCAGAGACTTCATCGAAAGATTGGACTTTATCTCTTCTGGCACCATCTCCATAAATTAGAACGGGTACAGGATCACTGCTATGCCGTCTTATAGAAAGAGGAGTGCTGTGATCAGCAGTAATAATGAGATAAGCATCCTCTTTACTTAGAATCTGGGCCAATCTATCCACCTTTTTCACCATTAAAAGCTTGCCTTCCAGGTCTCCATCATGGCCAGCATTATCTGCCCCCTTGACATGAACAAAAACGAAGTCAAATTTTCTCAAAGCCTCTCTGGCTGCTTTGGCTTTAGCCTCTATGTCTGTATCTAATCTCCCGGTAGCTCCCTCAATATGGGGAACTTGCATGCCCACATATTTCGCTACTCCTTTGTATAAGGCAGATCCGGCAATACAGCAAGAATTAAATCCATATCTATCTTCCAGGGACTCCACTTTTTCATAAATCCCCGCACCCCGAGTAAGAATTATATTGGCAGGAAGTTTACCTTCCTCTTCCCGTTTTTTATTTAAAGGGTGAGAGGAAAGAATAGCCTTGCTCTCCTTTACTACTTTATTCACTATTCTAGCTGTCTTTTTAGCCCCTTCGCTGGCTTCCCCAGGTTCTGACTCCATAACTGGAAGAGGTTCAGACGAATGTGGATCAGTATCAGAAATAGCTGGGGAAAGACCATTTCCTCGTAGAACCATAGCTCCTCTATGTTCAGTAGAAGATAGAAAAATTACTTCTACCCCTTCTATATTCATCCCCTGTAGAGACTTAGCTAACTCAGCTCCTTCATCCTTCAAACGGCCAGCTCTTCTATCTATTACTCGTAAGTTCTCATCCACGGTAGCAAAGTTACATCTGAAGGCAACGTCACCTTCTCTTAACTCCACCCCTACTCCTAAGGCTTCAAAAGGGCCCCTTCCTTTATAATAGCGGTTCACATCATAGCCAAAAAGAGCTAGATGAGCCGTATCACTTCCTGGAATAATCCCTCGACCCAGAGTACTCATCAAGCCTGTAGATCCCCCTCGGGCTAACTCATCCAGAACAGGTTTCTCCGCCAGTTGCAAAGGAGTCTTATTATCTTTTACCGGCCTATCTCCCAATCCATCTATTACTACTAATATTGCTTTCTTTTCCAATGACACCTTTTCCCTCT
Source organism: Clostridia bacterium (assembly GCA_030610745.1). Taxonomy (GTDB): domain Bacteria; phylum Aerophobota; class Aerophobia; order Aerophobales; family AE-B3A; genus JAUWRC01. Next base: position 4,057 of record JAUWRC010000019.1, on the reverse strand, counting down.
TTATTTTCGTATCTCGTATTGCGTGATGCGTATTGCGTAAAAAAAGTGCAGAGCTTACTCTGTTGTCATTAGATTGCTTCGCTTTACTCGCAATGACAGATGGAAAATCTCGCTCCTCATAATGACAACGTTTATCTCATCTCTAGCGAGGTATGTCACTATTAATAATATCATACTTTTTAATTTAGAGAAGTCAAACCAAAGTCCAAAAAGTTATAAGTTATAAGTTGTAAGCCGTAAGCTGTAAAAAGTTATAAGTTATAAGTGATAAGAGAAAGGAAAGTCGGATGAATCCGACCGCTACTGCTTATAGCTTATCGCTTATAACTTACAGCTTATAACTAAATTAATAATGCTTTTCTATTTCTGTCCCTGGATAATAGAACTCAAGAATCTCTTTGAAACTCTTTCCCTCTTCGGCCATTTTCTTTGCTCCCCACTGGCACATCCCCACACCATGCCCTGAGCCCCTGCCTTCAAACCGAAAATAACTTGCCTCCCTTTTTGCCCATCTGGTCACCTTAAACAATGTGCTCCTCAATAGGGACTTTCCTATCTGTTGCATTATTAACTCACGAAACTCTTTTCCCGTCAGGTCTAATTCTCCTCCTTTATAATATATACGAAGCTTAGCTACCCTACCTCCCTCTTCAAAACTAAGATCTTGAGTTCGACTAAGAACCTCAAGGCGATAAATTTTACCTACGGAGAATCCCTCCTTGATTAAGATATTCCTCAAATCACTTATCTTAATCTCCCATTCCCACTTGTAGTAAGGGCTTTCCTTGCAAAATTCATCAGGCCCAACCCTAAGATAGGGAAAATCCTCTCCTCCCCAGACATCCCCGCTAGAAACAGTATATCCTCCGCAGCAATTATGATAAAAAGCTTTTATTAATTCTCCCTGGTAGGTGACTACTTTTCCTTGAGTTAAATCCACTGCCAGGCGTGCCTGGCGAGTCTCTGACTTTACTCCACCATATACCTGGTCATCCGTAGTACTGGAAAGGGAATAATCTTGATCCTCAGCTAAACGCTCTAACCTTCCTATTTTCTCCAGGGCATAGGTTCTGGCAACAATAGCCTGAGCACACAAAACTTCAAGAGGCCAGTCTGATGGAACCTCCTCTTCGATTACCCCATAAAGGTATTCTTCTAGAGAAAGTTCATTTATAACCTCTAGAAAATCTTCTTTCTGTTTAACAAGAAGGCTTCCCCGATATTTTTTTCCATTGACTAGACTCAGAAAATCGCTTTCTTTAGATTTTATCCAGATTTGCTTTCCCCAAAGGATACTATCAATTTTTATGCCAGAAGAAGTGGCTTCTATCCTTTGCGGCGAAGTAGAAGACGAGTAGGAACGAATTTTTCCACTTTCACTTTCTATTTGATAGGAGCCAGCAGCAGCACCAGCAGTTATACTTTTCTTCCCCTCCAGAATCTTTATTCGAATAATGGGGGAGGAGGATTGCGCTTCTGAGACTAAAGGAAAAAAAAATAAAAAACATAATAGAAATTGGATTAAAGTAAGAATTACGCTTCTGGTAGTTGATAAATTTTGCATTGATTTATCCTATTTTTATATACCTTACAGCTTGCAGTACATAGTCAATGAACTACGAACTATGAACTATGAACTCTAATGTTTATATATTTTCTCTGGTTCAAAAATTTTCTCTCCTATCAATTCTAACCTTCCCTTTTTATTTATTTTTCTAAAAAAGCAAGATCTATACCCCTTGTGACAGGCAGCTTTTATTTGCTCAACTTTAATAAGTAAAGTATCCTCATCACAATCTATCCTTATCTCTTTTACTAACTGATAATGACCGGATGTCTCTCCTTTGAGCCAGAGCTTTTTCCGGGACCTACTCCAGAAATGGACTTTACCCACACTAATAGTTTTCTCCAGAGCTTCTTTATTCATCCAGGCCATCATAAGGACTTCATCTGTCTCTATGTCCTGGATTATGACTGGAACTAAACCTTCGCTGTTAAAGGCAACCTTTTCTAAAAATTCCATTTTTCCCTATCCGATAATTTTATAGCTTCTTCTAACTTAATTTTCCCCTCGTACAAGGCCTTGCCTATAATTATCCCTGTAACTCCCAGAGCCTTTAGTTTTCTTACTTTTTCAATATCCTCTAGAGATGAGATACCACCAGCAATAATCACATCTACACCAGCTCCTCTTGCGAAATCCTGAATGAGCTTAATATTCACCCCTTGCAGAGTACCATCTCGAGTGGTATCAGTAAAGATTATAGTTTTGACTCCCACATTAGCTAAATTCCTGGCTAAATCTCTGGGTTTCAAAGAGGTTTCTTTTTCCCACCCTTCTAAAACTACTTTGCTTTGGCGGGCATCAATGGAAACAATAATCCTACTTCCAAACTTACCGCAGGCACTTTTTACAAAGTCTGGAGAGATGCCCCGTGTTCCCAAAATAGCATAATCTATTCCTTTTTCAAAAACCTGGTTCAAAATAGCTTCATTTCTAATCCCTCCTCCGAACTCCAGAGGGACCTCCACTTCACTGGCTATTTTCCCCGCCACCTCCAAATGTACTGGTTTCCCCTCAAAGGCACCATCTAAATCCACTATATGAAGTCTCTTCGCTCCTTTCTTGGCCCATAGCTTAGCTGCCACCAGAGGATTTTCTGAATAAACTGTCTCCTTATCTTTTTTCCCTTGCCAGAGCCTAACACACCTGCCCCCCTTTAAATCAATAGCTGGAATAATTAACACTATCCCCTCTTTCCAGTTGTAAGTTGTAGCGGTCGGATTCATCCGACCATAATGTTTGATAAATTAAACCGCTACAGTGCGATAAATCGCACTGCTACATTTTTTAAATACTGCCATATTTTCAACTCATAATTAGAGTTAATTAGTCTATCAGAAATTAGTTCATTTTTAGTCTTTTAACTCAATTAACTAATCTCTAATTAACTAATAATGACCGCACCAGTCCCCTCACCACTGACATATTCTTTAAATCATCAGCCTCGTTTTTGCAAGGTGTCTCCATTATGGCAGGAAGATGGGAAAGCCTTCTATGATTAACAATTCTTCTAAAGCCTTCCATACCAATATATCCCTCTCCGATGTGCCAGTGTCTATCAATGCGGGAACCAAGAGAAGTTTTAGAATCATTAAGATGAAGAAGACAAAGTTTATTTAAACCAATTAGTCTGTCAAGCTCTCCTAAAGTTTTCTCCAAGCCCTTTTTCCTGGATAAATCATAGCTAGCTTGAAAAGCATGAGCTGTATCCAGACAAACGCCAACTCTATTCTTATCATCTATTCCATCAATTATAGCCTTAATTTGAGAAAAAGTATACCCAACCTCTGTTCCTTGACCAGATGCATTTTCCAGAAGAATAATAACTTTATTTTTCACCTCATCAAATACATTATTTATAGCTTGAGTAATTCTTTCTCTGGCTTCATCTTCGCTGGAAGTCGTTCTCCTGCCCATGTGAAGGACAAGATAGGGGGCACCAAGTGTTTCTACTCTCAGCAGGCCCTCGCATAAACCTCTAATTGATTTGGAATAAAGATTCTTTTCTCCCGACGCTATATTGGGAAGATAAGGTATATGAATAAAAACAGGGTTGATTTTCTCCCTTTTTATATCCCTCTTAAATACTTTCACCTCATTTTCAGCCAGGGGCTCATTTTTCCATTGGCGGGGATTACAAGAAAAAATCTGTATTGTTTCGCAGCCAACTCTTTTGGCCCGAGCCACCACTTTAGAAAATCCTCCTGAAATTGAAATCTGAAATCCGAATCTCATTGTTGGCTGTCTTTGTTAATTAGGACATAGACAAACGCAGATTATGAAAGATTTTAGGTTTTAATTTTATAGTTACTATAGACATACTGGTGCACGTCACTAGCGATAATTCTTTCATCTTATTTATCTGCGAAAATCTGCATTCAAAAGGTAGCCTATCCCCTTTTTGAATTTTATCGATGAACTATGAACCATGAACTACGAACCATATTGGGGGATCGGCTAGTGGTAGGCCACGAGGCTCTGGATCTCGCAGCG
>JAUWRC010000026.1 GCA_030610745.1 Clostridia bacterium | reverse complement strand
GTAGTGGGGGAGATAAAAAGAGGAGAGGCTAAGTCCCGCTCAAGAGAGATTATCAGAGTGCTAGATAATTCTCCTATAGGCGATAATCTTCTTAAGTTAGGTAAGTGGATAAGTGAGTATTATTGCTGTTCTTTAGGGCAGGCTCTTCATTCGATTTTCCCTATAGAGCAGACTTTTAAAATTGGTAAGGGTAAAAAGAAGGATAAAGAGCTTCCCGCTAACGGAGCTTTCAGAAAGCTTGGGGTGAGGGGGAAATGGAGCGAAGCGACGCTACCCGCTATACGCTACCCGCTATACGCTAGAAAAAGGGTGAGGGGGAAAGAAGTCTTTCTCTTCAGGGCGGAAGGCAGGGAAAAAAGAGCCCCTTTTTATCTTTCTTTAATAAAAGAGGTTTTAAAAGAGAAAAAACAGATTATCTTAATCGTTCCTGAAATTAGTTATATTCCTCTTTTGCAGGAATTAATTTCCTCGTATTATGAAGGGGAGATAGCTATCATTCACAGCCGACTTTCTCCTAAAAAAAGATATGAAGAGTGGTGCAAGATAGAAAGGGGCCAGGCCCCATTAACTATAGGGACACGTTCGGCTATATTTGCTCCTTGCCCCAGATTGGGTTTAATCATAATTGAAGAAGAAGAGAATTCTGCCTATAAACAGATAGAAGCACCGCGGTATCACCTTCGAGAAGTTGCCGTTAAGCGGGCAGAAATAGAGGGTTTCCCTGTAGTCCTCTTTACAGGAAGTCCTTCTTTAGAATCCTGGTATCGAGCAAAGAATGGAATTTATAAGTCAGTCGAGTTTTCCCAGTCTAAGAAGAATTCTCCTGAAGTTGAAATTGTAGATATGCGCACCGAGAAAGATAGACTTTTCTCATCCAGTTTGGAAAGGGAGATTAGAAAAAATTTACAAGAAAATAATCCTACCCTTCTTTTTCTAAATAGACGTGGTTTTGCTAATTTTCTTCTCTGCCTTGAGTGCGGAAGAGTACCTCGTTGTCCTAATTGCAATATAGGTCTTACTTTTCATTTAAAAGGTAAGCTAATTTGTCACTATTGTGCTTATGAAGAGAGAGCTCCTCGAATTTGCCCTTCTTGTAAGGGAAGTTACTTTCGGCAAGCAGGGTTAGGAACAGAGCGACTAGAGATGGAGGCGAGAAAAAGATTTTCCAATGCTTCCATCAGACGCGGCGATCTGGATGCTGCGGGTTCTCCATCATTGTATAAAAAACTGCGGGCTGACTTCCTGGAGAAAAAGATCGACATCCTGGTGGGTACGCAGTTAGTTATCAGAGAGGAAATTCTACGGCATATGAGTCTTGTAGGGGTTGTTCTGGCAGACGGCCTATTAAACTTACCTGATTTTAGAGCCGGTGAATATCTTTTTCAACTTCTCCTCAAGATTAAAAGATTAATGAAACAAGAGGGAAAGTTAGTTATCCAGACTTACAATCCTACCCATTATGCCCTGGAGGCGGCGGCAAGAGAAGAAGAGGATTTTTACCAGAAAGAATCAGAGATAAGGAAGGATTTAGGGTATCCACCCTATCTACACTGGGCAAGGATACTTCTGGAGGGAAGAACAAAGACAAAGGTGGAGGAGGCAGCAGAGACACTCAGAGAGAGATTGGATGGAGAAAAAATAGAATTTTTAGGCCCTTCTCCTTGCCCTTTTGGTAAAATAAAAGGAGAATACCGCTACCATCTGGTTTTAAAAGATGATAATCCGTCCTTGATAAGACAGGTTCTGGAAAAATTGGACCCTTTACTTAGCGGCGTTAGGGGAGTTAAGAGGACAGTGGATGTAGATCCCCTACGGACAATGTGAAAAATAGCGTATAGCGTATAGTGAGGAAAATCCCTTCTCCCCACAGGGGAGAGGGAAAAAGCACATCGTGCTTTTTCGGGTGAGGGGGGCATGCCGAGCGTAGCGAGGCTTATCTTGAGAAACGCTGGAGTATGAAAGTAATTGAAGAAAGAAAAGTCTATCAATGAAAGTAAAGCTAAGGCTAGTGTGTTTATTGATTATGGAAATTATCATTACTATCTAAAGAAACACGCTTGGGAGATCAATTGGGAAAGGTTTAAAATATTTTTAAATGCGAAGTATGATATTGTCGAGATCTATTACTATGAAGGAGTGCTTTCTAAAGCTGCATATTTCGATCTGCATCCCAGGGACTCTTTAAAAGATTTTATTTACATGAGAGAGGCGAAAAAGAATTATCTTAAATTTTTTGCGGAATAAAGGATTTAGAGTTAGGCAAAAACTTGTTAATAGAATATATGACTCCGAAGAGAAGCGATTTAAACATAAATGTAATTTTGATGTTGAGCTTACCATAGATGCCATAGATAGTCTTGACAATTATGAAGTTTGTGTATTATGTAGTGGGGATGGTGATTTTATCAAATTGATAAGATATTTAAAAGGAAAACATAAGAAAGTTACAGTTATAGCAGGGAAAGATAGATTATCTGAAGGTGTTAAGAAGGCAGCGAATCAAGTTATATATTTGAAAGATATTAAATCTGATATTGTGAGATAGGAGATAAGTTGATTTTAAAGAAAAGCCCTGCGCGTAGCAGGGCTTATTTCGCCTCAAATTGAGGCTTTAGTACTTTCAAATAAAAGTATATAACAAAAAAAAAATTTGTCAAGAACAAGAAAAACAGAAAAAAGGTATATCTATGACTGGAAATGAGATTAGGCAAAAGTTTTTGGATTTTTTTAAACAAAGAGGACATCTGGTCCGACCTTCGGCTCCATTGTCTGGTGATGACCCAACACTTCTTTTTACTATTGCCGGTATGGTTCCTCTAAAGACTTTCTTTTTAGGAGAGAAGAAATCGCCTGCTTCCCGCCTTACTTCCTGCCAGCTCTGTTTTCGTACCAATGATATAGATAGGGTGGGCCAGACCTCTTATCATCATACTCTCTTTGAGATGTTGGGTAACTTCTCCCTGGGAGATTATTTCAAAGAGGATGCCTGCCGGTGGGGTTGGGAGTTTGTAACAAAAGAGCTGGGCCTTAGTGAGAAGCGAATATGGATTACTATATTTAAAGAAGATGATGAAACTTACCAGATTTGGAGAAAAATAGGTATTCCTGCCTCACGAATCTTGAAAAAAGGCGAGGAGGATAATTTCTGGTCTCTAGCCCAGGTAGGCCTCTGCGGCCCGGATACAGAAATCTTCTTTGATAGAGGAAAGGAGTGGGGCTGCTCCAAGAAAGAGTGTCTGCCTGGCTGCAATAACTGTTCAAGGTGGGTTGAAATATGGAATTTAGTCTTTATGCAGTTTAACCGTGACAAGGAAGGGAATCTTTCCCCTTTGCCTTCAAAGAATATCGATACGGGTATGGGACTGGAAAGAACCGCTTCTGTACTTCAGGGAGTAGAGAGTGACTATGATACTGATTTATTTAGTCCAATTCTTGATTGGCTAAAAGGGAGCTTACCGGAAAATAGGGAAGAGGGGAGGGGTCTGAAGGTAATTTCAGATCATCTGCGGGCTCTCACCTTTCTTCTGGGAGAAGGGATTCTGCCCTCTAATGTGGGGAAAGGATATGTGGTAAGGAGAGTCCTTCGAAGAGCTTATCGGTTTGGTAGAAGGCTTGGTTTAGAGGATACCTTCCTCTATAAAGGAGTTCCTGTAGTTATTAAAATGATGCAAGAGCCTTATCCTCATCTTAAAGAGAGAAAAGAGGAGATAATTTCAGTAATCAAGGCAGAAGAGAAGAATTTTCAGGCTACTTTGAGTCGAGGAATGGGAATCTTAGAGAGGGTAATCTCGGATTTGAAGCGAAAAAATAAAAGATTGATCCCTTCCGCGGATGTCTTTAGACTGTACGACACTTATGGCTTTCCTATAGAATTAACCCAAGAGATAGCCGTCGAGGAAGGGCTGGCCATAAATAAAGAAGAATACGATAAGTTATTAGGTGAGCAAAGAGAAAGAGGCAGGAAGTTTAAGATAGGAGCGGTGCTTGCTAAGGGGAAAACTAAAGAGCTTGGGGCAGGAGCGGTACTCGCTAAGGGAGAAGCTAAAGAATTTAAGGCAGAAGCGGTACTCGCTAAAGAAGAAAAGTCAGGGATTGGCAAAAAGAGACCAGTATTAGAAAGCAGGGTAGAAAAAGAAATTTTGGAGCAGCTAAAGCTAAAGTATAATCTGGATGCGGCAAAAATTTTCCAGGGGTATAAAAGGCTGAAATTAGATGCAACACTTATAGGAATCTTCAAGCAAGGAATAGAAGTAGAGAAAATAGCCGAGGGAGAGGAAGGGGAACTTATTCTTGCTTCTACGCCCTTTTATCCTGAGGGAGGAGGACAGCTCGGAGATAAGGGGAAGATATTTACCTCTGGTAGCTGCGCCGAGGTATTAGATACTCAAAGGATGCCGGGCGGGCTCATCCTCCACCGAGTAAAAATGTTAAAAGGAGAGCTTAAAAAAGAGGAGAGAGTAGTAGCTGAAGTTGACGAAAAAAGAAGGAAAGCTGTTGCTCGTGCTCATACAGCTACTCACCTTCTGCAGGCAACTTTAAGGGAGATTTTAGGTAAGATAGTTAAGCAAAGTGGTTCTTTAGTGGAAGAAGATAGACTCCGTTTTGACTTTACCTGGTTTTCTCCTCTAACCAAAAAGCAACTCAGAGAAATAACTTCTTTATTTAACGAAAAAATAAGAGAGAATCTTGGAGTTGCCGTAGAGGAGATGAGCCTGGATGAAGCACAGCGAAAGGGAGCTATAGCCCTTTTTGAATCTAAATATAAAGAGAAGGTACGGGTGGTAAGCATAGGAGAATTTAGCAGGGAAGTCTGTGGAGGGACTCATCTTTCCAGCAGTGCAGAAATAGGGGTAATGCAAATAATCAGCGAGTCAGGAGTTGCTGCAGGTATAAGAAGGGTAGAGGCTCTTTTAGGAGAGAAGGCTCTAAGCTGGCTGGAGAAAAAAGAGGAGTTATTACAAAAAATAGCAGCCACATTAGAGACAGGGGAAGATGCAATCTTGTCCCTTATTAAAGAGAAAAATGAAAAACTCCAGGCTCAAGCCGAAGAATTAAAGAGATGGCAAAAAAGATCAGTAAAATCAGAGATGGAAAGATTAATTAGGAAAGCTTCTCAGATTAGGAATATAAAAGTAATAAGAGAAAAATGGGATGGTTTATCTGGCGAAGTACTCAGAGAAACAGCAGAAAGACTAGCCGCTAAATTAAAAGAAGGAGTAGTGGTGCTAGCTTCAGCAGCGGGCAATAAAGCTTTTTTAGTGGTTGCCTCCACTCAAAAGAATTTTCCTGCTAATAAGATAATAAAAGAGGTTTGTCAGATTGCTGGAGGCAGCGGTGGAGGAAGGTGGGATTTTGCCCAGGGAGGGACTTCTTCACCAGAAAAAATAGATGAGGCATTAAAGGAAGTACCTCTTATTGTTGAAAGACTGCAAGATAAAAGATAAAAGTGTAATGATAGAAAAATTCAGGCTCGCCAAATTCAAATTTGAGGCAGCAGCCCAGGAAAAGATACTCCTGCCGACAGAAAAAGAGGTCCAGAACCAGGCTCATCTTTTCTTTGAAACAAGGGGATATTTGTTATCATCACACACAGGGAATAACGAAGTAAGTTTTAGCTAGCTTTTGGGAAAAGGGAGCTGGCGGAGGGACTCGAACCCCTAACCTGATGATTACAGATCACCTGCTCTGCCAATTGAGCTACGCCAGCCTATCTTGTATCTCGTATACGCTATTTTTTAATTGTGCGATAAATCGCACCGCTACATTATCTGTCCGAAAGTCTTTTTACTAAATACCAACGACTAAATACTAATTTCTCCATACCGTCTTATCTCTTTTATCTTCCAATTCTATTCCTAACTTATTCAGCTTTTTTCTTATCTCGTCAGCAAGGGTCCAATCTTTTTTTTCTCGCAGTTTATTTCTTACAGCTATTAAAATCTCTATTAACTCTTTTTCTTTTCCCTCTAGCTTTTTCCTTTCTTCTTTTTGAAAAAGTCCCAGGATACTTCCCAGAGCCTTCACTTTCTGATATGTCTTTGAAATAATTTCCAAAGAAGGAGTATCGATATGGGAAACCCCCTCTTCAATATATTCCTCGCTGAGCAATAGATTTGCTTTTTTAACTACTTCAAAGATGGCCGAAAGCGCTACAGGAGTATTAAAATCGTCATCCAGAGCCTGGATAAATTTTTCCTCTATTCCATTAAGGTATTGAGAAAGGTCATTTATTTGTTCTAGATCCTGAGAAAGCCCACTTATTTTTGCCTTTGTTTGAGTTTGTGTTTCTGAAGAGGAGGTGCATTCGAGTTGTTCTTTTAAAAGATTTCCCTGTTGGCGGTGTTCTTTTTCTTGTCTCTTTTTCTCTTCTTTTAGCTCCTTTATTTTTCGCAGGGTAGTATAAATTCTTTCTAGAGAGGAGGTAGCTTCCTCTAAACTGTTTTCATTATAGTCCAGGGGATTTCTGTAATGAGCGGAAAGAAGAAAGTATCTTATTGCTTCTCCCCCGTATTTCTCTAGAGCTTTCCCTAGAGTGAAAACATTGCCCGTCGACTTAGCCATCTTCGCATTTTTCATGGTGACCAGGCCGTTATGCAGCCAATACTTGACAAATTGCTTTCCTGTAGCTCCCTCTGATTGAGCAATCTCATTCTCATGGTGGGGAAAAATTAGATCCTTTCCTCCTCCGTGAATATCCAGGTTTTCCCCTAGGTATTTCATAGCCATGGCTGAGCATTCAATATGCCAACCCGGCCGCCCCTTTCCCCATGGACTATCCCAGAAGGGCTCGTTCTCTTTTGCTTTCTTCCAGAGAGCAAAGTCGAGAGGATCCTCTTTTTTCTCGTTCACCTTTATCCTCGCTCCAGCTAATATTTCCTCCATCTTCTGGCCAGAAAGCTTCCCGTAAGAAGAGAATTTTTTTATGCGAAAAAAGACATTTCCATCATTGCAATAAGCAAGCCCGCGGTTCTCCAGCTGTCTGATTAAATCTATTATTTCTTTTATGTGTTCAGTAGCTCGGGGATAGCAATCTGCTTTTTTTACTCCCAGAGCCTCTATCTGCTCAAAATATTCCCCTATAAATTTTTCTGCTAGATTAAAGATGGAAATTCCCAGAAACTTAGCTCGGTCAATCATCTTGTCATCTACATCGGTAAAATTAGTCACGTAGTTTACTTTATATCCCTTGTATTCCAGGTAGTGACTGATTACATCAAATACTACTGCTGCTCGGGCATGTCCCAAGTGCAGTTCATCATAAAGGGTTACTCCGCATACATACATCCTCACCTCTTTATTTCTAAGAGGTACAAAATTTTCTTTTTTTCTAGTTAATGTGTTATAAACTTTAAGGGACAATCTGTTACTCCTGCTATCTCGTATTGCCTCGTGCGCGAAAAAGGAGATTGCTTCGGCTTCGCCTCGCAATGACATTCTTTGATCGCCTGTGTGATGAATCGCACCGCTACTCTTCGATTCACTATTCACCGTTTCTATGCTGGCTGTTGCCCAGCAGCAAATTCCCTTTTTCTCACCTAAAAAACCTAGTCCTTCCGAGGTGGTAGCCTTAATTCCTATCTGACTGGTCTGAATTTCTAAAACTTGGGCAATATTCTCTTTCATGCGGGAAATATAGGGTGAAAGATTGGGTTCTTCAGCAACCAAAGTGGCATCCAGGTTATTTACTCGGTAACCATTTTTTTTTAATAACTCAAAAATCTTTCCTAATAAAACTAAGCTGGAAATCCCTTCATATTTAGAGTCACTATCCGGGAATAAAGAACCTATATCTTTTTCCCCTGCCGCTCCTAAGAGAGCATCTCCTATACTGTGAAGGAGAACATCAGCATCTGAATGTCCAGCTAGGCCCACCGGGTAAGGTATATGAACTCCTCCCAGAATAAGCTTTCTTCCCTTCACCAAAGGATGCACATCGTATCCTATTCCTACCCGCATCATTTATATAGCGTATAGCGGGTAGCGTATAGCGTATAGTTTTTTACTATTCACTAGTTTTAGGATTAAGCATTCTATATAGCATGCCACCCACTTCCTTTAATAAGTTCTCTATGACTTCGTTACTTTTTATATACTCTAAATCTATAGCTAATAGATATTGAGTTTCCAATTCTGCCAAAGATCCATAAGCCATAGATAAAAATTGTCTGTATTCTGCTTTATGTCTTCTTCCATACCCTTCAGCTATATTTGAAGGTAGAGATACAGCAGCTCTTCTCATTTGTTGAGCTAATCCATATGTTTCAGATTTTGGTAAATCTTTTGTAATCTTGTATATTTCCAAAACCAATCTATACGCTTTTTGCCAAGCTATTAAGTCTTTAAAGCTTTTTGTTTTCACTATACGCTATCCGCTATACGCTAGTTTTGAGCAATATTTCAGCTAGTTTTAAATCAAAAGAAGTGGTGATTTTAATATTTCTCTCATCCCCCGGTATTATCTTTACTTTTTTCCCCAATCTTTCTACCAGGGCAGCATCATCACTTGCCCATTCTCCCGATTGGCTAGCCATTTTATAAGCCTGCCAGAGCAAATCTTTCTTGAACCCTTGAGGAGTTTGGATAGAATAAAGATTTCTTCTATCCACGGTCTTAGTGACTAGACCTTTTTTATCGGTCTTTTTAACTGTTTCCTTGATAGGGATTCCTAAAGTTACTGCTCCATTTTCTTTTGTTTCGTAAATTAGTTTTTCTATTAGGTGAGGAAGAATTAAAGGGCGAACTCCGTCGTGAACAAGTACGATATCTGTATCCTCATCTATTGCCCCGAGACCCTGAAAAACAGAACTGCCTCGCTCTTTGCCTCCTTCTACGGTAGTTTTTATCTTTCTATAGTTAAAAGTTACTTTCTTTGCATATTCCTTCATCCCCGGTGGAAGGACAAGAATAATCTTATCCACCAATTTACATTCTTCGAATCTTTCTATTGTCCAGGATAGGACTTGTTTTCCCCAAAGAAGACAGAATTGTTTTGGTTGAATCTCACCAAATCTTATTCCTTTTCCTGCTCCTACAATAATGGCTTCAACTCTCACCTAGTTGTTCCCTTATTTTTTTTCTTTTTCACCCTGTTTGCTTCTTCCTTTAGTTCGGTAAATATCATTTTCCCTGTAGTAGTTTGAAGAACAGAGGTAACTATAACTTCTACTTGCTTGCCAAGGTACCGTTTTCCTTTCTCTACCACTACCATTGTTCCGTCTTCAAGATAAGCTATTCCTTGATTAGGATTTTCCCCTTCTTTGAGAATATTAATTCTTAAACTCTCCCCTGGCAAAAGAATAGGTTTAAGGGCGGTAGCTACTTCATTTATGTTTAAAACTTCCACTTCTTGAATTTTAGCTACCTTTTTTAAATTAGAGTCATTAGTAATTATCTGTGCCTTCATTACTTTGGCTAATCGAAGTAATTTACTATCTACTTCTGGTATATCTGGAAAATCTGTATCTACAATTTGCACAGGAATTCTCTCCTGGTTCTGAAGTTGATTAACCATATCTAATCCTCTTTTCCCTCGTATTCGCTTGGAAGAGGATGAGGAATCAGCGATTTGTTGGACTTCCGTAAGAACGAAATGGGGAATGACCAAGATTCCCTCGATAAACCCAACCTTGCAAAGATCAACTATCCTTCCGTCGATTATGACAGATGTATCTACAATCTTACGTTTTCCTTCTCCTATAGTTTTTTTCCCACCCAGACGGAGTAGAAAATCAGCTATCTCTTCCTTCCTTTTAAGAGATATAGTTAGTCCAATAGTAGCAAATATCCCATTAAACAGAAGAAGAATGAGAGGAGCAAAGGATTCTAAGAAGGCAATTTCCCGAATAGGCCAGGCTATTAGATTGGCAATGATAAGCCCTATCACTAAACCCAGTGTTCCTGCTATTAGCCCTTTTATGGAAACTCGTGCAAACCCTCGCTCAGCAGCGATTACTATAGTAGCTATCCATCCTCCTATCAGGGTAGGTATCCATGGATTAAAACCTAAGTCGAATGCTACCGCGTAGCAGATAGCACCTGTCAATATAATAAACAAGATACGCACTCTAATTTGTTCAGGTTTCATATTAAATTTATCTCCTTTTTTTGTTACTATTCAACGCTTTCTTTAAAAAGCTCTATCTTTCAGTTGTTCTAATTCACGCTTAATGGAATTAGCTCTTTTTTCTCCCACTTCCTTAATTTCGGTTAACTCTAGTACGGTGGAATTCATAATATTTGGCAGGTCCCCCAGAGCTCCGACCACATTTTTCACTACTCCTTGAGGCAAATGAGGGATCTTAGATAAAATACGATATCCTCGGGGGGAAACAGAAAAATCTAAATTCTCAGCATCCATCCCATAACCCAGAATACGCATAATGTCGGGCGTTTCTAAGAGTTCCTCCGTACTTATTTCTTCTAGCCCCAAAAATGCTGTTTTGCAACTTCCCTTGACATAGTCTTGTATTATTTGTCTGGTTTCATTTAAAGTATTACCCACTATCTCTTTTAACTGCATTTCTATTAAACGTGCCTCTTCTCCTAATTCTACTATGCATCTCTCTACTTCTTCGGTTATTCTTTTTATCATTTCACCCCTTTGAATAGCTTTTATTACGTCAATCAGCCTTACTTCATCCTGGAATTCTAGAAGCTCCAATCCTATCAGAATTTCGTTGAAGGCTGTTCGGTATCTTTCAAGAGTCTGCAGCGCCTGATTAGCTTCATTTATAAGTTCAGGTGTACTCTTTAAAACATATTTTATTTTTCCTTGATATAGAGTAATTACTTGACGAGATTGAGAAATGGCAATAACGGGACAGTTAGTTTGCTTAGCCATCCTTTCCGCTGCTCGATGACGGGTTCCCCTCTCAGTGGTAGAAATAAGATAATCGGGAACCAACTGAGTATTAGCATACAAAATTCTTTTTGTATCTTTAGAAAGAATAATGGCACCATCCATTTTAGCCAGTTCGGCCACAGAGGCAGGGGTCAAACCACAGTTTACTTTAAAACCTCCTTCAACGGCACTAAGTGTTTTTTCTGTGTTTTCTACTACAATAAGGCCACCTGTATCTGCCTGAAGAATTATTTTCAATCCCTGCCCCAGTGGGGTTCCAGGGGCTATCAGTTTAAGAAATTTCCATAATTTTTCCTCCTTTCTTCGTTCTCGTTTATTACCGGACATCTACCCCTCCTTTTTTTAGCGTATAGCGGGTAGCGTTTAGCGTATAGCAGCGGTCGGATTCATCCGACGATTATGCCATAAATGGCACCACTACATTGTTTGATAAATCAAACCGCTACATTATCCCTTTTTCCAATGCTTCTTCAACTCTTCCTACCTTTATGAATTCTATTCCAGGTAAATTCTTCACCCTTCTTAAATCGTAGTGAGGCACAAGGCAGCGAGTGAACCCAAGTTTTATTGCTTCTTTTATTCGTTTCTCCATAAATCCTACCGGGCGTATCTCTCCCGTAAGTCCTATTTCGCCAAGAGCTATTGTCTCTTTTAAAAAAGGTTTATTCTTAAAACTAGAAACAATGGCTAAAACTATAGCCAGGTCACAGGCGGGTTCATTCACTTTCATTCCCCCGGCTATATTTAGGTAAACATCCTGATTAAAAAAACGCAGGCTGGCTCGTTTTTCCAGTACAGCCAGAAGCAAGCAGAGTCTATTATAGTCTATTCCCTGGGTTACTCTTCTGGGAATGGCCAGGTTTGAAGAGGTTACCAGGGCCTGAATTTCTACTAAAAAACTGCGACTTCCTTCAATAGTGGGCACTACGGCCCTGCCCGGTGCGTCTCTATCTAAAGATAGATCTTCCAGGAAAAGCTTAGATGAATCAGTGATTTCTTTTAGTCCATCTTCTTCCATATTAAATATTCCGATTTCCGAAGTGGGCCCAAATCTATTTTTTACAACCCGCAAGATTCTGTATTGATAATCTCTTCCTGATTCAAAATAAAGGACTGTATCTACCACGTGTTCTAATATTCTTGGTCCAGCAATAGCTCCTTCTTTGGTAACATGACCTATTAAGAAAATAGTTATTTTCTTATATTTGGCCAGTTTCATTAGATAGGCTGTGGATTCCCTTATTTGAGCCACAGAACCGGGAGCAGAACTATAGTCTTCTCTATAGATAGTTTGGATAGAGTCTATTATTACTATTTTAGGTTCCAGATCATTGATTTGCCGGACAATCTCCTCCAGATTAGTCTCGCATGAAATATAAAGATAAGCTGAATTCACTCCTAATCTTGAAGCTCTTAATTTACTCTGTTCTATTGATTCTTCTCCTGAGATGTAAAGAACAACTCGCTCCGGGCCACTTAGTTGACTGCCCACTTCAAGCAAAAGAGTAGATTTTCCTATGCCTGGTTCTCCTCCAATTAATACCAGAGAGCCAGGAACTACCCCTCCTCCAAGAATACGGTCAAATTCCTTTATTCCGCTAGAATATCGCTTTTGATTAGCTCCTTCAATTTCTTTGAGGAGTTTGGGCTTGGCTTGAGAAAAAGATAAACCAGGATAAAAAGCCTTTTTTTCCAGTTTCTCTTCATAAAGGCTGTCCCACTCACCACACTCAGGACAGCGACCAAACCATTTAGAGAAAGTATGCCCACATCCCTGGCAGATAAATCTGGTCTTTGCCTTTTTTATCACCTATATTTCTCTTAATAAGTCTATACTTTGCAGGGCTCTTCCTGTCCCAATGGCTACGCAAGATACGGGATCATCAGCCATGTGAGTTGTAATTCCGGTTGCCTTCTCGATTAGAGAGGGAAAATTTTTCAAAAGACTCCCTCCCCCGGTAAGAAAAATTCCTTTTTCAATTATATCCGCGGCTAGTTCTGGCGGCGTTCTCTCTAAAACTGTCTTTATTCCTTCAACAATTGCTGACAAAGGCTCAGATAAAACTTCTGCAATCTCCTCGGCAGTAATTTCAATTGTTTTGGGCAGCCCCACTGCCAGATCTCTTCCTGACACTTCTAATTTTTCATTCTTTGGAGGAGAGAAGGCATAACCTATTTTATGCTTTATCCTTTCGGTAGTAATCTCTCCTACGGCTAAATTATATTGTTTTCTCAGGTACCTGGTGATGGCTTCGTTTTGTTTATTACC
>JAUWRC010000066.1 GCA_030610745.1 Clostridia bacterium | reverse complement strand
CTCGCCGGGCAAAAAAACAAGGATTGATTAAACATCTTTGTTTCTCATCTCACGATACTCCCGAGAATATAATTAAGTTAATAGATACAGATGAATTTGAAGGGATTTTAGTTCAGTATAACTTGCTCAATCGAGGCAATGAGAAAGTTATAGCTCATGCTCATAAAAAGGGCTTAGGTGTTGTAATTATGGGGCCAGTAGGTGGTGGACGTTTAGTTCCGCCTTCTACAAAAATTCAAAGTATGATTTCCAGGAATATAAAGAGCACACCGGAGATTGCAATTAGGTTTGTACTTTCAAATCCCAATGTAACTACAGCACTATCCGGAATGAATTCAATTAAAATGATTGAAGAAAATGTAGCCACCGCTTCCCGTCCAGAATCACTGAGTCAAGAAGAAACTCAACAAACCTTAGGTATGCTTAAGGAAAACAAACGTTTAGAAGAGTTATATTGCACCGGTTGCAACTACTGTATGCCTTGTCCTAATGGTGTAGATATCCCTGCTAATTTCTTAGCCATGAATCTGTATAGAGTATGGGGGTTGGAAAAAATAGCTAAAAAGCAATATGCCCAGCTTGGACGTAGGCAAAAACATGGCAAACCTGCCCCAGCATGGGCTGAAACTTGCATCGAATGCGGTAAGTGTGAACCAAAATGTCCTCAGAATATACCAATTATCAAGCAATTAAAAGAGGTTAAAAAAGCATTATCTTCCTGAACGGGCGACTATAGGCAAAAAACAATTACAATATAAGTCGATTATAGAAGACATCTCTATAATCGCTAACAAAAATCAAAATATCCCCTCACCTTAATCCTCTCCCCATAGGGGAGAGGAAAGGATGAGGAGGTAAGTTCATTTAAGGATTTGGATTTGATGGGAAGCAGCTACAGCAGCAGTAGTAGCTTCTCCACAGGCCACATCTATCTGGCGGACCATTTTGGAACGAATATCTCCTACTGCATATATTCCAGGAATTGAGGTCTCCATTTTATCATTGGTTTCAATATATCCAACCTCATCTAATTTAATTTCGGCCTTTTTTAGAAAATCGGTAGCTGGTAAGAACCCTTTATATATGAAAACTCCTGAAACTTTGAGCTTTTTTTCTTGACTATTGTTTCTATCTTTCACTGTAATAGAGTCCACAAACTCATCTCCATTTATACTGATAAGTCTATGGTTCAGGAAAAACCTTGCTTTTTTGTTCTTCTTTATTCTCTCTTGCAATATTTTCGAGCCAACCATATAAGGTGAAAAAGCTACAAAGGTGACACTTTTTGCATGCTTTAAGAGTGATTCTCCTTCCTGTAATCCAGAATTACCACATCCTATTACCGCAACCTGTTTATCCTTATAGAGTGGACCATCGCAAGTTGCACAATAGGAGATACCCCTGCCTCGAAACTCCTTCTCCCCCGGAATATTCAGGGGCTTAGGAACAGTGCCCGAGGCTACTATTACACTATAGGCACTGTATTCAACAGAATGCTTTTCTTCTTTCACTGTTTGAACTATTATTTCGTTTCCGGCACCAGGTTTTACCGATATCACCTCTTCAAACTCCGCAATCTTTACTCCAAATTTTTGGGCTTGATTTCTCATTTTATCCATCAAATCCATTCCAGTTGTACCTTCTGGAAAACCAGGATAATTTTCAATCAGCTCTATCTCTGCTGCTAATCCCCCAGTCATTCTCTTTTCTATGAGCAAGGTGCTCAGCATTTCTCTTGAGGTATAAATCCCTGCGGTCATGCCTGCAGCTCCACCTCCTATAATAATAACATCGTAACTGTTCATTTTCAACCTTTTTTCTCTATCTTACATCTTTTTAAATCTTTTTCAACCCTTCACGTTAAGTTATCTAAAAGAGAGCTCTAAAAAAATGGGGATTAAGTTCAAAATTTTCCTTAGATTTTCTCCAAGACTTTCTAACAAAAAGATTCCATTATTTCCTTAAAGAAGTTCTCCTCGTCCAAAAGAAAGACTTGCAATCTATCCGGTTTCCTGCTATTCTTTTTCTTGACCATCACATCCTTTTTTTGATAGAAGTTGTTTTTAATTTTCTTTATCTGGGAAGAATAACGGCTTTTTTATTAAGATTATCTAATCGTATCGGAATTTGAATGTTTTTTTGAATAACGAAGTACGATGTACGAGATACGATGTACGAGATATGCCGAGCGCAGCGAGGCTTGCCTCACTGAGGCCATTCACTTTAAAGAAAAATGAGGATTAACAATATAGAAAATTGAAGGTGCTATTGATGGACTGCAAATGGTATCCAGTATGTCCAATGAAAAGATTTTACGAAGAAGGAAAATTAGATAAAAAATGGATTGAACTTTATTGTAAGGGAGATTGGGAAAGTTGTGTAAGATATCAAATGGAGGAGAGAGGAAAGTCCCACCCGGATTGGATGCTCCCAGATGGAAGCATTGACGAGAAATTGCATAAATTGTATAAAGAGAGGTAATAAAATGAAAATTACCATTATTTACGACAACGAGGTATGGAAAGAAGGTCTTAAAGCTGACCTCACGGAAAAGCATTTAATAATTCAGAAACGGTAATGATGACTAAAATAGAAAAAGATAACGTATTTGTACATACCTCTGATATTCAACTTCTTAATAACGAATCTATTTCTCATAAAGGTTTATTGCCAAAAATGTAACACCCAATGCTATATCCAAAAAAGCTCAAGAAATTTCTTTAAAAGGAGAATAAAATGGCAAAAGAAGCAGCGAATGAAGGCATTAAGAATGTCCGTAAAAAAGGCAGCGATGTTTACCGAGAAGGCCCGCATATGCTGCCAGGAGTTTCCTTGATGAAGGCTTCCGGCGTTCTTAAGTCAATTGAAGATTTAAAGAAACCTTTTGTGACCATAGTAAATTCCTATACTAACCAGATTCCTGGCCACGCTCATCTTGATAGATTAGGAGCTGTTTTAAAGAAAGAGTTGGAAAAGCAAGGGGTAAATGTGTGGTATGCAAATATCGGGGGTGCAGTTTGTGATGGTATTGCTATGGGCCATTTTGGAATGAAGTATTCTTTGCCTTCCAGGGAGCTTATTGCTGACCAAATTGAAACTATCATCGGGGCTCATCCTCCTGATGCCTGGATTGGATTGGGTAATTGCGATAAGATTGTTCCTGCGATGTACAATGCAATGGTAAGAATTAATATTCCCTCACTATATATAAGTGGTGGGCCGATGCTGTGTGGATTAAACAACACGGATTTGATTTCTGTTTTTGAAGCTGTGGGTAAATATAGCGCTGGCAAAATGAGCAAAAGGGAGCTGGAGAAATTAACTGAAGCCGCTTGTCCCGGTTATGGAAGCTGTGCCGGTATGTTTACGGCGAATTCAATGAACTGTTTAGGAGAAGTATTAGGATTTGCTTTACCTGGAAACGGGACAATACCAGCTGCCCGTAGAGTAAAGAGCAAAGAAAGACAATTTCAATTAAATCCCGAAAGGATAAATCTTGTTAAAGAAGCCGCTAAGACAATAATCTTTCTTATGGAAAATAAAATAAGACCCCTGGATATTTTAACCAGGGAATCTATTGACAATGCCTTTATTTTAGATATGGCTATGGGAGGTTCAACCAATACCGTTTTACATCTGCTGGCTTTAGCTCATGAGGCAGGCATCGAATATGACCTCAAATTTCTTAATGAACTTGCTCAAACCACAGCCAATGTAGTAAAAATTTCACCCTCTCGTCCAGAAATTCACATGGAAGATATTCATAGAGTCGGAGGAGTAGGGGCAATTTTACGAGCTATTTATGAAGGCAAAAGCTCCAGGTTAAAACTTGGGGCCAAAACTGTTTATGGGACATTAGGGGATTACGTCTTAAAATCTCCTAAACCTGACGGAGAAGTAATCCATTCGGTAGATAATGCTTTTTCCGCTGAAGGAGGTTTGGCTGTCCTTTTTGGAAACATTGCCAGAAAAGGCTCTGTATTAAAGACAAGCGGAGTAGATGAAGATATGCTCATTTTCAAAGGCAGAGCCAAGGTTTATAATTCTCAGGAAGAAGCCTTAGAAGCCATTTTAAATAATAAAATTAAAGATGGCGAGGTAGTAGTAATTCGGTATGAAGGGCCAAAAGGCGGGCCCGGAATGCAAGAGATGCTTTCGCCAACCGCAGCGATAAAAGGAGCAGGTATTAGGGCGGCTTTAATTACAGACGGCCGTTTTTCAGGAGGGACCAGGGGGCTTTGTGTCGGCCACATCTCTCCGGAAGCTGCCAGCGGCGGTGAGATTGGTTTACTTAAAAATGATGATTTGATTGAGATAGATGTTAATAAAAAGAAAATAAATGTCAAAATTTCAAAAGAGGAATTAAAAGATAGAAGAAAGAAAAGCTCTCCTTTTAAATCAAAAGTAGCAGGAGGATGGTTAGCAAGATACGCTAGTCATGTAGAGAGTGCTGATAAGGGAGCAGTTTTATCTCTTTCTTCTAAAAGTTAGCAGGGAGGATAAAAAAATGAGCAAATGGATTAAGAGTGCATTTTTCGCAGTTTTTCTCATCGGAGCTGGGTACTTCTTCGGAACAACCTTAAGACAAATTGGCCAGGCCTATGAGCTGATGCTTTCCCCCTCCTGGGAGCTCCTGAATCTGCTGTTATGGTTCCTATTAGCTCTAGGTGTTGTAGCAGTGACCAGTGGCCTGGTAGCTGTGCTGGTGCGGCCTGTGTGGGTGGGGATTATAGTCTTTGCTCTCTGCGGGTTGGCTATGCTCCTGGGTTGGCAGGTGACAGTAGGTAGTGGTATTCTGGCCCTGGTATACCTTATCGCTGCCTCCTTTTACGTCGTGGGCGTTGCCAGGGAGCTGAATGAGCGAATTAGGTTCTCCATACGACCCATTGGCAGAAGCCAGGGTATGTTGCTGATGGCCCTTGTCTTTGTGACCTGTGGAAGTTTATACTTTGGCTGTACGACCTATATTGAGCGGGAAGGATTCTCCATACCTGAGCTTTACATGGAGATGTTTATGAAACAGATGGAAAAGCAAATAGAAACCCGGGTGCCAGCGAAAGAGCGCCGAGAGGTAATGGCTGAATTCAGAAAGGAATTCCAACGTGGTGTAGATGAGTTCTTCGAAAGCAAAGTAAAGCCTTATGAGAAGTTCATCCCCTTAGCTATAGCCATAGGTTTATTTATGACTCTGGTAACTATCATCCGCTTGCTGGGTTGGGTGCCAACTGTGTTCCTGAGCATTATCTTCCCTTTGCTTAAGGTACTGGGCGTGACAAAAGTAGTTAGTGAGACCCGGGAGGTAGAGAGGTTGACTATCGGCTAGGATTTCCCTCTCAGTTGTGGATAGTGAATTCGAAACCTGGCAAGTATAATGTGGAAATACGATATATTGAGCCAGAGTTTAAAAAATTAATGGAGGCATAAAATATGGCGCAGACAAAAGCTTTAAATCTTGAAAGGATTACAAATATCCTCAAATAAATATTTTAGTTTTGCCGATGAGGGGCTGATCGAAAAATATAACCTTAATTTTTTGAGCTTGAAGGAAAGAAAGAATGTTTAAACCAAAATTTAGATATATAAATAAGATAGTACGATTACTTAAAGGTAGAGGCGCACATTATGTTCTGGTTTAAATGTGGTTGTCAATTTGGTTGTCATTTATTTACTATAAAATCTTGAAATCACAAATTGTGATTTCAAATTGGGAGATAAAATGAAAGCAATAATTCCACAGGAAGTGATAGAAAAGAAAATTTTACTGATTAGAGGGCACAAAGTAATGTTAGATAAAGACTTAGCACAACTTTATGGTGTTACAACTGGGAATTTAAATAAAGCTGTAAATAGAAATTTGGATCGGTTCCCAAGTGATTTTATGTCTCAGTTAAGCCGGGAAGAGTTTAAGAACTTGATATTCCATTTTGGAACATCAAGTTGGGGTGGAACTCGTAAGCTTCCTCGCGTCTTTACAGAACAGGGTGTTGCTATGCTTTCCAGTGTTCTGCATAGCAAGCGGGCAATCCAGGTTAACATCCAGATTATGCGCACTTTTATAAAATTGCGAGAAATCCTTGTTTCACATAAAGAACTTGCTCGTAAATTAGATGAACTGGAAAAGAAATACGATGCACAATTCAAGGTTGTATTTGATGTAATCCGTAAACTTATGATACCACCTGAAAAACCACGCCGAAGAATCGGATTTGAAATGTTTCAGACCTTATGGGACTCAGAAAAAAAATAATTTGTTATGACTTCGACCTGATATCTCCTCAAAAATCAAGTCTTTTATCAGAAATTCACCGTTATCAATACCGTCCAGTCCGGGGAGCCGGAAACAAATCAAAAATTTACCATAAAGAGATAGAGAAGCGATGTAAGAAATTCAAACAAACGCTTGACATATTATCTTACATATGGTATACTTTGATTGACCTTGATTCCGAAGGAATAGACTAAAAGGAGGTGTTAAAGATGGATATCTTCTATAAAAAACTGTCAAAGAAGATTAAGGCGATTAGAGAAAGATTAGGTTTTTCTCAGGAGACCCTTGCTAAAGAATTGGGTATTAACAGGGTTGCGATTTCCCAAATAGAGAACGGTGACAGAAAAATCAGCGCTGAGGAGATTGCAAAGTTATCAAAGATTTTCAATATGCCTACGGACATACTCCTTGATTTGGATAAGGATATAGAGGTAGTGCTTGAAAAAGTTATGGAACAGAAGCCAAAGGAGAAAATTGGCATAAGGATAAGCGTACCACAGAAGAACCTTGAGAAATTTAAAGAAGTATTGCTTTATGTTCTAAGCAAGGTTGGATCAAAGCCAAATATAGGAGAATCAGTTTTATACAAGCTTCTTTATTTTATTGATTTCAATTATTATGAAAAATACGAAGAACAGCTCATGGGCGCCACCTATATTAAAAATAATTACGGCCCTACCCCTAACGAATTTATTAAAATAGTGGAGGAAATGAAAAAAAATGGCGAATTAGTAAAGATCGACGACAAATATTTTCAATATCCCCAGCGGAAATATCTCCCCTTAAAACAGCCAGATTTATCTCAGTTGAATGAAGACGAAAGAAATATGATAGATTATGTGTTGATAAGTCTTTCCGATATGAATGCAACACAAATAAACGAATATGCGCATAAAGATGTACCGTGGATAACAACAGAGGACGGCGGAATAATAGATTACGAATCCGTTTTCTATCGCACCTCAGAATACTCAATGAGAAAATACGATGAAAAAGATCTTCAATGATATTAAACGTCTCACTGAGTTTGAAAACGATCTCAAAAAACTTTCCAAAAAATTCCGGACCCTTGAAGAAGATTTAGAAGTTGGAGTGCACCCTTCTGATTGGACAGTTTAAGTCAAGGGTCTGAGACAACACAATGAAAGTAGAAGTTAAACGCAGTAAGAGACGAAAGAGGACAATAAGTGCCAAGCTTGATGGTGATGTAATGCATGTTTCTGCACCGTATAACATACCTGAAAAAGAACTGAAAAAAGTCATAAAAAATTTCAAGAAAAGGTTTGTCAGACGAAATATCAAGAAGAAGCTTAATGAAGAACAAAATCTAAGTGAAGTGTTTGGCAGGTTAAACAAAAAGTATTTTAATGGAAAGATTAAAATTAAATCAATTAAATATGTAACAAATCAGCAGAAAAGATACGGAAGCTGCAATTATAAAAAGAAGGCAATACGTATATCTCATCATCTCGCCCAGATGCCGGACTGGGTAAGGGATTATGTTATTACCCATGAGATGGCCCATATTCTGGAGCCGAATCACAGTAAAGCGTTCTGGGATATTGTCTATCGCTATAAGTTGGCAGAGAGAGCACGGGGGTTTCTTATTGCTAAAGGAATGGAAGATAATCAAGAATTAGATATTGAATAAAGGAGGAGTTAAAATGTTTCAAAAAACAGTAAGAGGAGTATTGCTGGGTTTGATGATGGTGTTATTTTTAACATCGGGCATAGTTATAGGTGCAGAACAAGGGTCTGTGCTCGCCTCCAACGCCGCGAAGAGTGAAATTCTGCTGGCAACAGGCCATGGAGTGAGCATAATAGGAGAAGATGGCTGGTCAGTAATCGATAAGTCCAAAGGCCTTCCTCACAACCGGGTAAATACTATAGCTGTAGATAAAGAAGGGCGCATCTGGGTATCCCACGGTAGTGGATTAAGCGTTCTGGATGGGGGGCAATGGAGCCACTATCTCCGATTCGAAATGTA
>JAUWRC010000135.1 GCA_030610745.1 Clostridia bacterium | reverse complement strand
GGAATTTAGAGAATGAAAGGTAAATCTATGACACCCAGAGAAAGAATGTGGTGATAAATTGTCATGTTGGGGCGCTATCGGTGTATCCAGACTCCATGCCCTTTGGAACGTACGAGAGGCTGTAAAGCATATAATAAGGACCGTAGGAAGGGGTGGAGGTTTATTAATTGCACCTATTCACGCATGGAACCTGATGTTCCTTGAGAGAATATTTTGGGATGCAGTAGATGACTACAGATATTATTGAGGAGATCGTCAGTTGTGAAAGGGAGGACAGCTAGAGAGAGGGTTATTACTGCATTAAATCATGAAGAGGGGGATCGGGTTCCTATATGGGATTTAATTGACAACAGGGCAGTTTACGAATATTTCGCTCTAGGCGAGACTGATACTCTCAAGATGGCGGCAAAAACCTATGCGGGTTTAGGAATCGATGCTACCAGGGCGTATCTTGTGCCAGAGGAAGGGATTGAAGCCAAAAGCTCAACTAGAAATGTAAGAAAATTAAGATATGGTCAAACTGGTTGGGTGGTTAGGCGTCCAGTTAACACCTTAGATGATCTCGATAATTATAATCCACATTTTCCCGGCTATCAGGAGCTGACAAAGAATTATGTAAGAGATTTTAAAAGGAAAAGAGATGCTTTTGCTCCTTACACTGTGTTTATAGGTTATGTAAACGCTATATTTTTTGATGCCTTCCGCGCTATCCCACTGAATGTTTTTTCTATGGCTATCTACGATAAACCAAGGGAGATAAGAAGAATTATGGATGCATATACACAGCATTCACTTAATATCGTCACTGCTTACGCAGAACACAGACTGGGCCCTGCCTTTATGATATGTGAAGATATTGCTTATAAAGGGAGACTTATGTTTTCACCCAAGTTCTTAAAGAGGGAGTTTTTCCCTCGGTTAAAAAAGCTCACGGAACCCTTGCTTAACGCAAAAATAAAAGTATTATTTCACAGCGATGGTTATATAATGGATATTCTTGATGATTTGATAGGAGCAGGGATTGAAGGGATTAATCCTATCGAGCCTTTAGCGGGTAACGATATTAGCTACATCAAGAGAAGGTATGGCAAAAGGCTGGTTCTTTTGGGAAATGTTGATTGTTCTCAAGTGCTTCCTTTGGGAACTACTGAGGAAATAAGGCAGGCAACAAGAGAATGTATAAGAGCAGCCTCGTCGGGAGGAGCTCATTTTATTGGTTCAAGTAGCGAAGTTACCCCTGCTGTTCCTTTGGAGAATGTATTGACCTTCTTTCAGGCTGCCAAAGAATATGGCAAGTATTCTATAAGATGTTAACGTAATAATGGACGTTGTTCCAAAAACCGAAAAGAGAGGAGGATCGATTATGAGGACAGATAGGAGCATAAGGCTCTGTATAGCGCAGACAGCTACAATTCCCGGGCAGGGTGATCATAATATCTCTAAGATGTGCAAGTTTATAAAGTGTGCGAAGGCTCTTGGTGCCGATGTTATATGTTTCCACGAATTAACTATTTGTGATTATACTAATATTGAAGAATGGAGTGAGACTATTTCAGGAGGGACTACTAATAAAATCTGGGAAAAAACTAGACAGGTTGGAATAGGAGCTATTTTTGGCTTGCCAGAGATAGATAATAGTAAGTTATTTAATAGTGCCATAATGATTGACCCAGAAGGAAAGTTGATAGGAAAATATCGCAAGACTCATCTTTCACTCGACAGTAGAGGTGGAAAAATACCACGGGAAGTAGATATTTTTTCCCCAGGAAAAGAGCTTCCCGTTTTTGATACCTGGCTGGGCAAAGTAGGAATAATGATCTGTAAGGATGGACTTTTCCCTGAGGTAGCGAGGATTCTATCCATAAAAGGAGTTGAAATAATATTTTGGCTCAATAGCCGAGGCAAGCTTAGCCGAGCGAATCTCGAAAGTATAGCTAACCTGAATCGGGTGACACTATGTGCCTCGAATAGAGCTGAAGTTGAAGAGGTAAAAGGAGGAGGAAGTGCCATAGTTCAATTTGAGGTTTCGCACACTTCAGCTTCTGATTCTTTTCCCCCCAGGGATTCTTCATTTCCTGTGCGGGAACGTCTGAAACTTTGTTGTTTGGCACAGTGAATCTGGCAGTGATACGCAAAGAGAGGAAAGCGTGGCTGGATCATTGGCTCAACCGTCAGCCAGAAATTTACGAGGCCTTGGTTTTTCAAAGAAAAATATCAGTAAAATAGAATTTAGACTCCCGCTAACTAAGAGCATACCCGATTATCTTATCTTAGTTTTGGGAACTTAGACAACGAGTAAAGGTAAATCTATGACACCGAGAGAAAGAATATTGATTGCTTTAAATAGAAGGAAACCAGATAGAGTTCCTTTAGAGATAAAAATGACGCTCGGGACATTTGAGAAGTTCAAAGAAAAAACGGGCTGCACGGATTTTCGTTCCTATTTCAATATGGACTTCCGAGAGGTGGAATTTAATGAGCCTCATAAAATAAATGATTTCTCTGGTTATTTTTCTAACCTTCCTGCTGAGGCTATAATTACCGAGTGGGGAATAGCACGGATTCCTGGCTCTATGCCAAATTACCATAGGAAAATATCTCCTCTTTCCAAGATAACTTCTATCAAGGAAATCGAAGAGTATCCTTTCCCTGACTTTAAAGCTAATTATAGACACCAGCATCTGGAAAAAGAAGTAGAAGGATACCACCAAGGTGGTTTAGCAGCAGTAGCTTTTATGGAAATGACCATTTTCGAGAGAGCCTGGAGAATTCGTGGCATGGAAAATTTTATGATAGATATGATTTCTAATCAGGATATAGCTAAAGTGCTATTAGATAGAATCACTGAAATATCATTATTTATGGTACGACGTTTTGCAGAAAGTGATGTGGATGTTATTAAATTAGGTGACGATATAGGAACTCAGGAAGCTATGATTATGCATCCAGATATGTGGCGGAGATGGTTAAAACCACGCTTGGCCAAAGTTATTAGAGTCGCCAAAAGGATTAAGCCAGAAGTTCTTATATATTATCACACTGATGGGTTTATTGAGCCGGTTATTCCTGATTTAATCGAGATAGGTGTAGATGTTCTAAACCCAGTCCAACCAGAATGCATGGACCCGGTTAAACTTAAGAAAAAATATGGTAGTAGATTGTCTTTTTGGGGAACTATTGGTACCCAGACTACAATGCCTTTTGGAATGCCGGACGAGGTAAGAGGAGTTGTAAAACATATGATAGAGACAGTGGGAAGGAGTGGAGGTTTGTTAATTGCACCTACTCATGTGTTGGAGCCCGATGTTCCATGGGAGAATATATTAGCATTTGTGGACGCAGTAAATGACTATGGGTATTATTAGCCAAGTTGCTACCTACCTATGAAGAGGTAAGGATTCT
>JAUWRC010000128.1 GCA_030610745.1 Clostridia bacterium | reverse complement strand
AAAACTGAAGGCTGAATATGTCATTCATACAGTTGGCCCGATTTGGTCGGGAGGAAAACGGAACGAGGACACATTTTTGAGTAATGCCTATAAAAATAGTCTCACTTTAGCTAAGAATAAGGGTATTCGCTCTCTTTCTTTTCCCTCTATCAGCACGGGTGCTTACGGCTTTCCTATCCAGCGCGCTGCCCGCATTGCTCTTTCTATAATTCAGGACTTCCTCAAGGAACACACTTTTGAAGAAGTACGCTTTGTGCTTTTTTCAGAAAAAGACCTTAAAACCTATGAAGAAGCCTGGCAAGAGGTTAGCAGGGGTAGCGGTGCCATTTATGGCACAATTGTCGGATGAATGACCGCTACTCCTGAAAAGTCTCATAACAAACTATTTCAGAGAGTGATTTACGTATTTTTGCTCCTTTTTTTTCTTTGGGGTAACCCAGAGGAAGAAGGGCAACCACCCGGCAGCGCTCAGGAATTTTTAAAATTTTTTTCACTTTTTCTTGGGAGAAGGCGCCAATCCAGCAAGTTCCCAGACCTTCATTCACAGCGGCTAGTGTCATATGGTCAACTGCTATGGCCAAATCCACAAGGTGACTGGGAACTCCACAGCTCATAACATGCTCTGTATTCGTAGCTACAGCAGCGATCACTACCGGTGCCTCACCAACAAAGGTTTGGTAGTTTGCTGCCTGAGCCACCTCCTGGCGTCGTTTGTCCTCTTTTACCACAACAAATTTCCAGGGCTGTCTATTATTTGCTGAGGGAGCCAGACGAGCTGATTCAAGGACTTTTTGCAACTTTTCTTCTGGGATAGGTCTATCCTCATAGGCTCGGACACTTTGTCTTTCTTTAATGACACTTTCTAGTTCCATTTTGCTCCTCCATTTTCGTTGCTTGTTGCTTAATTTTCGTATTTAGCGTATAGTTTTCTTTCAAGCCTAGCTTATTTCTTGGAAACGTCAATCCGTTATATATATATATTTCTTGTTTTGCAAAAATCACAAAAAGAGAAAAAGGAAGAAAAATGTCTGTAATCACAAAACATTTAAAATTTGCTACGCAGGGCCACACTGACATTATTGATATTACAGAGAAAGTAGCTCAGTGTGTGGAGGAGAGCGAACTTGGCCAGGGTATAGTTACTGTCTTTGTACCTGGCGCAACAGGTGGGATAACCACTGTGGAATATGAACCAGGTTTGATTAAGGATTTGAAAAATGCTTTTGAACGATTGGCTTCGGAAAAAATAGAATATGCTCACAATTTAAGGTGGAAAGATGGCAATGGATATTCTCATGTCAGAGCCTCTCTCTTAGGACCGTCACTGACAATTCCTCTTGTTAATGGGTCTCTTCAACTGGGAACCTGGCAGCAGATTATTTTCATTGACTTTGACAATCGCCCGCGCAATAGAGAGCTGGTTGTTCAGATAATGGGAGAGTAAGGAGTTTGCCAAGCCTTCTAACAGGATTTATGTCTCGACGTCCTCGGTTCGACTATTAGAAAGGTAAAAAATATTCCTATCAACATTAAGAATAAAGATAGGCAAAAAGCTGCTGTATAAGAGGTCAACTCGATAATGTATCCTCCCAAAAGGGGTAAAAGAGTTACCAGTCCAATGGCCGCATTAGTGATTCCAATGTAGGTAGCTCGCTCTTTTGTCGGTGCTATTTCTAGAAGAAGGTTAGTCTGTCCAATAAAAAGACCGTTGATGTTCATTCCTATAAAAACAAAGGCCACTACATAGACTGCCAGAGGAAGCTGATGAAAAATTTCTTCACTTAAGAATCCTGGATTAGCTATTCTGTGGAAGCCTCCTGCCAGTATAATGAGCAAAGGAACCAATACTCCTAGCAATCCTGCAAACTTTACCACAAGCTTGTTACCGAATCTGTCAGAAAGAAAGCCCCAAAAAAGTGCCGAAATAACAGCTCCCATCATCTGAGCCGAGATAAAAATTCCCACCATTCCTGAAGGAAACCGAAGAACCTCGCGTCCATAAATGACATAGAAGGGTAGGGTAATAATACCGCAATTGAGAAAAATCGCTGCCCAGAAGAATCGCTTATAATTTTGATTCTCTCGCAAGATACCAAGTAATTTTCTGAGATAAAGGAAAAAGTTACTTCTTCTTTCCACTGCAGGTATCTGGGTTGGCTCCTTGACACAAACGAACAAAGACACACCTAATGAAGTCCAGAAAAAAGTAAGAAAGAAAAGAAGAGCATAATTATGAGGAAAAGGAAAATGCTCTGGATTAGATAGAATGTATTTAACTACCAGACCTCCTCCCACTGAGAGAATTCCTCCAAAAAATAGCCTCAAAGAAAAAAATCTTCCTCTCTTGGTAGTAGTTATCGTCTTTCCCACAATATCCAGAAAAGGAAGGCCGCCTAGACCCCCAGCCAGACAGGAAGTTCCATAGAGAATGAAAAAACTAATTAAAAGAAAAGAGGTTTTCCCTCCTCCATAAAGATAAGTAATCAGGAAAAGAAAAAACCATGTACTCGACCTTAAAACCGCAGCTATGATATAAATAGGCTTTCTTCTTTTCCAATGTTCAGTAAGACTGGCCACAAATATCTGAGGTATGGACCAGCCAAAGGGCCAAAGGGTAGTAACAGTACCAATAATAATCTTGGAGCTGGTAAAAAGGCTAACAAATACTGGAAGAACTGTATGAGGATGAGTAAAAGAAATTCCAAAGTTGAAAAGAATTCCATTAAGAACTCCCAGAACAAAATTTCTTTTTTCTGATTTTTCTGGTTTTTCGCTCATTGATACCAATTTTCTCTTAATTTTTTAATTCAATTATATAGGAATTTCTTTTTTAGGACATAGTAAGTTCAGCCGTGAGCCAATTTGCTATGAGCCATCAGCTATGGGCTAACTTGACCCATCATAGCACATTTTCAAACTACTGTCATTTTAGATTTTATCTAAATTTGACACTCTCACCAAATTTGCTACCCTTTGCACAGACTAGTCACAATACTTATTAGAAGACCTTTCCCCTCACCTTAATCCTCCCTCATAGTTGGGAGTTCGTAGCCAGAAAAGACAGCTCAGAATTAGGAAGAAGTTGAGAAATTTTAGTCAATGAACTACGAACTAAAATGGGGAGAGGGAAGGAGAGAGGGGGATACGAGATACAAGATACGAGGTTAGGAAAGGAGAATAAAATGGGAAAGAACCGCATTATCTGGAGCTGTATCTTCATCATCGTGGGCATCGTCGTTATTTTGTTTAATTATGGGGCTATCTCCTGGAGCTGGCTTAAAGATTGGTGGAAATTGTGGCCTTTGGGTTTCGTAGCCATAGGAGTTGTACTTCTTGCTCTGGGAGGTAGAGAGAAAAAAATTGAGGGGGAAAAGAAATGAAGCTCGCCAATACAGACTTTATACCTGGATACCAAATACAAGAGGTACTGGGATTGGTACTAGGGAATACAGTAAGAGCAAAACATATTGGAAGGGATATCATAGCTGGTTTAAAAAGTATCGTAGGAGGAGAAATTCAAGAATATACAGAGATGCTGTCTGACGCTAGAAAAGAGGCTCTTAATAGAATGATTAATGAGGCTAAAAAACTTGAAGCCGATGCCGTAAT
Organism: Clostridia bacterium; assembly: GCA_030610745.1. Taxonomy (GTDB): domain Bacteria; phylum Aerophobota; class Aerophobia; order Aerophobales; family AE-B3A; genus JAUWRC01. The sequence goes on along the minus strand of JAUWRC010000128.1, from coordinate 281 downwards.
CAATGTAAGATTTATGACCTCACAAACTATGGGCGGCGCAGCTGAGCTCTTAGCCTATGGTACGGCAGTTAAATTGAAAAAGTAAGTGCTCCGCAATCTCAAGAGATTACCACACTCATTTCATTCGTTAATGACAGAAAGGAGCAGGTTTCGCAATTGCAAGAGGGGATTGCTTTGCTCGTAATGATAAGCGAGGGACCTGGCTTGCAAAGATATACCCAGCGCTCTCTATTTTAATTCTCTACTCATTAGTTCTTTTAAGGCTTGTCTTGGGCTTTTCC
>JAUWRC010000036.1 GCA_030610745.1 Clostridia bacterium | reverse complement strand
AGGTCAGGAACACGACCCTTATCGCTAAGGACCTTATCCATCCCGGGAAGAGATTGAAAGATACATCCCCCAAAATTTAAGGAAAAAAGCAAGAGGAGGTCCGAGTGGAAAAAAGTTTACAGATTTCATTGGTAAGTACTTAGTTAATGTAGCTGATAGAAGCTGCGAAGAGGATTACTTCCCCGCTCAGGTCTTTAAAGAAGGAGCCGGGTGGCTGGAGCGAAACCAAGATGCGGAAAAGTTTTTTCTCGTCCTTGATTCTTTTGATCCTCACGAGCCCTGGGATCCGCCTAAATCTTATAGAAGACTCTATGATGCTGATAATGATACCATAGACTTCTTATCCTCTCTTTATGGTCGAGCTGATCAACTAAGCGGTCGGATATTAAAACGTCTTAGGGCAAACTATGCCGGAGAGGTAACCTTAGTGGATCGTTGGCTGGGCTATTTTTTAGAAAAAATGAGAAACTTGAACCTTATGGAAAACACGCTCATCGCCATAATATCTGACCACGGGCACTGTATCGGCGAGTACAATCTAGTAGGAAAACAAGGCCATCCTATGTCCCGGGAGATCGCTGATTTGGTTTTAATGATTCGCCATCCCTCTGGAGAGGGCTCTGGCACAACCTGTGAAAGTCTAGTTTATAACTATGACCTACCTGCCACCATTCTTGCTAGATTAGGAATAGATCCAGAAAAGCCTATGGATGGAAAAGATATCTGGCCTCTAGCCTTAGGTAAAGAAAAAGAGATGTACGATCATATCACCTGTGGCTGGGGACCATTTGTTATGGTGTGCGATAGGTGCTATTGGTATAACGCTTATCTTTGGGGGGAAAGTCCCCTTCTTTATGATTTAGAGGCTGATCCAAAATTAGAAAAAAATATTGCTCAAGAGCATCCTCAGATCTGTGAGCAGATGAAAGATCTGGCTATTGCTGATGCCGGGGGCAAGATTCCAGAGTTCTTAAGGAAGTTAAAAGGTGAGTCCGGATGTACCCCCCTTTTGATAGAGTAAGGAAATTCGAGTTTCAGGGAAAAGCTTGGGGCAATGGAAAACGTTATTCTATTCATCGTAGATACACTGAGAAAAGATATGCTTGAATGTTATGGTGACAGAAATAAATTAATTCCTTTCATTGCCTCTTTTCAGGATAGGTGCATCAAGTTTACTAAGATGGAGGTCCTTGGGCCATTATAATCAGACCTCATTTCCAAGCATACTCATCTCTTCTTATTATCTTGAGAGATGCAAGGAATCAACTACTACTTCCGATATTTTAAAGTTAAAAATGGGGTCTCCCTTGGTGTTTCTTGAAAAGAGTAATCAAGATGGATAAGAAAAAAAAAGTGGTCTATCCCACAAAGGATAAGGCATCCGAGGGATTTTTCGTGAGAATAAAGTTACAAATATGCTTCAGACGAGAGAAGGGCTGCTTAGTGATTTTGCTTTAAGTTCCACAAATTAAAAGTTAGGAGGTACGTAAAATGAATCTTATTGTAATTATGTCGGATACTCTACGAAGGGACCATTTAGGTTGCTATGGAAATAAGAATATTCGAACGCCCAATCTCGATCAATTTGCAGAAGAGTGCGTTCAATTTGACAACTGTCACATCGCTTCTTTTCCTACCATGCCTATGCGGGCAGATCTATTTACAGGGAAGTTTACTTTTACTTATTTGAAATGGGAGCCTTTACCACGGGGTGAAAAGATATTGGCACAAATTCTCGGAAAGGCAGGCTATACCACATTAGCCACGGTTGATATTCCCTTTTTCACAAGGAATGGTTATGGATACGATCGAGGATTTGAGGATTATTCTTGGATTCCCGGTCAGTATCGCTTCATTTCTCCTAGTAGTGAGAGGGGAGAACGCCCTAGGATTAACTACCAAAGAAGATACGAAGAAGACTACTGTGCGCCAAGAACTATGGCAGCAGCAGAAAAATACCTGGAGTATTATTACAAGAAAAAATTTTTTCTCTATGTAGACACCTGGGATCCTCATGAACCCTGGGATCCACCTTCTTGGTATGTCGAGCCATATTATCCGGGCTATGACGGTAGGGTAGTAGGACCCTGTTACTGGAACTGGCGCGAGAAAGGATTAAAGGAAGAGGACATTAAAATTGCTCATGCCTGTTACTGTGGCGAGATTACTATGGTAGACCGTTGGGTCGGCCGACTATTGGATAGAGTTAAATCCATAGGCCTGTGGGAAAATACAGTTATTGTATTTACCTCAGACCACGGCTTTTATTTTGGCGAACATAACTTCTTTGGTAAGCTAAGACAACAAAATAATCAGGCATATCAATCACCTCTTTATCAAGAGATTACTAGAGTACCCCTACTCATCTATGTTCCTGGTATAAAACCAAAGAAAGTTAAAGCAATGGTCTCTTTAGTTGACATCATGCCGACTCTTTTAGAACTAGCTGAGGTGAAAACTCCTGAAACGGTACAGGGAAAATCTCTGGTTTCTCTGTTAGAAGAAGAGAAGGATACATTCCGGGATTTCGTGGTTAGCTCACCTCCCCTGTATAACGCCGGTGAATCAAGCAAAATAGTTGATGACTGGACGCGCACTGTAAAGAAGCCACATTTTAGCACCATTGCCACACCTAAATGGACATTTCTCTATAGCACAGAGAACTCCCCTGCTCAACTCTATGACATAGAAAATGACCCAAAAGAATCCCAGAACGTCCTTGATAAAAACTGGCAAGTAGCCAAGGATCTACATCAAAAATTTGTTAGATTTCTGGAAGGGCTAGGTACTGATGAGCATTACCTAGCCTTGAGGAGAGAACTCCACAAGGAATAACTAAAAGACGGTATTTTTAGGTGAAAGAGAAAGAATCTTTTCAGGAGTTGAGTAAAAAAATAATAATAAAGGGAAAAATTTTTCATGCAAGCGGGAGACCCATCGAGGAGATCCTTTTATATCCTTGACAGCACTGAAAGTAGGAGGAGAAAATGAAAAATGTTATTCTATTTACAATAGACACGTTGAGAAAAGATGTATTTGGATGTTACAACCAAGAAAGCAAGCTGACCCCTTTCCTTGACTCCCTCCGAGATAAATGCATCAAATTTACCAACATGCAGGCTATTGGGCCATACACTCAAAGCTCTTTCCCGGGGATACTTACCTCTTCCTATTATCTTGACTACGGAAGAGAAAAAAAATGTTCCCCACAAAGAACTTTAATCTCTGAAGTTCTCAAAAAAGCAGGGATTGCTACAGTCGCAATCCACTCTAACCCATACATTAGCGACTTTTTTTTTGGCTGGAATAGCAAATGCTCAGACTGGTACAGTGGCAGGTCATGCTATGGCAACAACTCTCGGAGGATATTTAGGTATTCCTCATGGGATAGCTGTGGGTTTATTTTTACCTCATGTATTGAATCTTAATGGATTAACATGTCCGGATAAAATCGCTCAAATTACAAAAATGTTCGGTGAGAATGTAGAGAGAACAAATGATCTGGTTAAAAAATGTGTAGAGATCTGTCATACTTTTATTAAAAATACAGGATTGCCAGTTTATTTAGACAAAAAAATCCATGAAAATGAAATCATTAAGATTGCAGAGGATGCTTTCACCGAACCAGCTATGAGAAATAATCCCGCTCAGTTAAAGTTAGATGATGTAGTGGCTGTAATTACAAATATTTGTTCGAAAATGTAAATTAGTTGTAATCAATTTTGCCAATTGTAAAATAAAGATCCTTTATTCATCAGGTGCTCGGAGTCGAAGAGGATAGTTCTTGTGGCGATCTTGTGAAACTCATTTACGTTACTATTGATTGGGTAAAAATTGTTCCCTTTGTAACAATGGTCTTAAGGAATTAGCTTTCATGATATAAATATAATTAAGATGGGAGGCTTATCTATGGCAAAGGTAGTATTCTTGGAACTAGATGGATTTCACCCTGATTTTGTTAAAAAATGGGCAGGAGAGCTACCTCATTTGAGGAGGATGCAAGAACGGGGAATATGGGGAAGTATGAAAACCTTATTTCCTCCTACTTCCCCTCAGGTGTGGACATCCACTCAGTGTAGTCAAGATCCTGGAGTTCATGGTGTCTGGGATTTTACTTTCAGAGATAATTTTTCATATGGTGAAAAAAGAGAAACTAATAGTGAAGTTATAAATAACGCTACTCCCCTCTACACTCTACTTTCGAGAAAAGCGCAGAAAGTAGCTATAATCAATGTACCATTCACCTGGCCACCTCCAAAAATTCCTGGAGGTTACGCTATTTCTGGATCCCCAGCTCCAAAGCAAGGATCCATTTTCACTTACCCTGATAATTTGAAAGAGGAAATAGATGGGCTTGTTGAGGATTATATAATGGATGTAACAGAAGTTAAGGCGGTATATGACACAGATAAGAAACGTATACTTAAGAGTATCTGTGAGATGGATTCTCAACGTTTCATTTTGACTGAGCATTTTATTAATAACAAAAACTGTGATTTTGTGATGACAAGTGTGAGGGGAGCCGACCATGTGCTGGACCTTTTCTATCAGGGTTTTGACTCCAAAGTTGAGCATTTTGATTCGAATTCTTCGTATGAGGAAACTTTACATGATTATTATACTTGGATTGATAAGAAAGTAGGGGAGTTGTGTGAAAACTTCAACAAGAATGTAATACTTTTTATCTGCAGCTGTTTTGGCGCTCAAAAACTTGAGGGACGGATTAATCTAAATGAGTGGCTTATTAAGGAAGGATACATGGTCCCTTTTCAATACCCAAAGGAGCCAACTCCACTGGAGGAAATTAAAATGGATTGGTCCAACACTAAATGCTGGAGTTCCGGTTATGCTGGTAAATTATACCTTAATGTGAAAGGCAGAGAGCCTGAAGGCATTGTTGATCCCCAAGATTATGATGAGTTGTTAGATGAGTTGATAGTCAGAATACAGCAAGATATCCCCAATAAGCTTAGGGAAAAGATGCACATTCAGACCTGTAAACGGGCTGATACGTACTTTGGTCCCTTTGCAAAATATAGCCCGGATCTTTTTGTAAGCTTTGATGAGGCGCACTTAGGTACAAGTGAGTTAGTAGGTCATGACCAAAAGGCAATCTTGTCACATGATATTGCGCCCTATAACAGCAACGTGGCACACAGTTTATATGGTTACTTTGTGGTAAGCGGATCAGGCATACCGGCAGAAGGGGAATATAAAGGGGGGTCAATACTTAATATTGCTCCAACAGTCCTTGATGTTTTTGGATTATCGATTCCCAGAAAGATAAAAAAGTCTTCTATTCTGGCTTTAGTAAAAAAAGAGAAGGCAAAGAAGGTAAAAGAAGCTGACAAAGTTCGCTCTCGTCTTGAAGTACTAGGTTATTAACTCTCGGATAAGCAAAATAAATTGACTTACAAAAATCCGACTTTATTAAGAATATAAAAAAAGGAGAAGGTTTAATGAGTATTGCACGCTCAAAAGTAAGAGGGGTTACCTATTATGATTCCTCAAAGACATATGACGGGTATACCCTGTTTACCCCAATGTTTGGTAAAGATGCATGGCTTATTGATATGCAAGGTAATGTTGTGCACCACTGGAATACAGAACCGTATGGGCCGATATTTGCTCGACTTCTTCCCAATGGGAATTTGCTTTATGCCGGGGTGAAATCAGGTGGGCTAATGGGACCAGGATTGGGTTTTCTCTTTGGTGAGGATATTGAACAACCTGAGGAAGAGAGAGGTGCCTGTTTGGTGGAGGTTGATTGGAATAATAACCTAGTATGGAAATACGATGCACCACAATTTAATCATGACTTTTATAGAATGGAAAATGGGAATACTATGTATATAAAATATGTGCTCACACCCGATGAGATAAAAAATAAAGTTAAAGGGGGGGCTCCAAGGACAGAGCAAGATGGTATTATGTGGGCTGATGGCTTAGAAGAAGTTACCCCGGAAGGAGAAGTGGTATGGGAGTGGCTGGCCTACGAGCACTTAAACCCCGAGATAGATATTATTTGTCCTTTATGCCTGCGAGGCGAATGGACTCACATGAATACGTGCACAGTCTTACCTAATGGAAACATTTTGGGTTCTTTCCGTAGCACGCATACTATCTGTATCATTGAAAAAGCTACGGGTGATATTATTTGGAGATGGGGTCGTAAAGATTTAGGTCACCAGCATGACTCTACCATGATAGATAATGGAAATATTTTGGTATTTGACAATGGGGCACACCGTCTTTGCTCTCAGGATTTGGACTATTACTCTAGAGTGCTAGAGATTGATCCAACTACCAATAGAATTGAGTGGGAATATAAAGATGATCCTCCCTCTGAGTTTTATTCTTACGGTATGGGGGGTGCCCAGCGACTACCTAATGGTAATACCTTGATATGTGAGACTCTCAAAGGTCGTCTCTTCGAGGTTACTCCTGATAAAGAAATAGTGTGGGAGTATGTGAGTCCATTTTATGGCCCTTTCTTGTGCTATGGTCAAACTAACTTCATCTATCGTGCCTACCGCTATGGATCTGATTGTAAAGGACTAAAAGGGATGGAGCTAAACCCGGATAATTATAAGTGGTTAAACAGGGTCTATGTATCTCACAGTAAGTTGATTGCCTGTGAGATGGAGGAGGATAATCAATGAGTGTTGCAGAAAGAAGCTTAAAGGGTGTCATATACTATAATCCAGCAAAGGCATATATTGGATACACTTTATTTACCCCTTTAGGAGCAAAGGAGACAGTGATGGTTGACATGGAAGGGGAAGTTGTCCATCAATGGAAGATGCCTCATCCAGCGGGACTGTATGGAGTACTTCTGGATAATGGTAACCTCCTTTACAGTGGATACCTAAAAGAAGGTCCCTTAGCTGACATGAAAGGCGCCGGAGGGGAACTGCTTGAGGTGGACTGGGATGGGAATGTGGTATGGAGATACAAAGACCCGTATATGCACCACAGCTTTTGTCGTATATGTAACGGAAATACCATGGTTCTGAGATGGGTGCAGATACCTAAAGATATTGCTGTAAAGATGAGAGGCGGTATTCCCGGGACGGAAAAGGATGGGATAATATGGGGCGATTCTCTGCGAGAAATTAACCCCCGGGGTAAGATAGTTTGGGAGTGGTTAGCCCACGAACACTTGAATCCAGAAGTAGATATCGTTTGTCCCCTGTGCCCTCGCAGTCAATGGACTGAAGCTAACTCATTTATAGTTTTGCCTGAAGGAAATATCCTAGCTAGCTTCGCACGTACTAATACTGTATGTATTATTAACAAGACTACTGGCGATATTGAGTGGCGATGGGGTTCTGGAGGAGAACTGGGGCATCAGAATGATGTTACTATTCTTGGGAATGGAAATATTCTTTTGTTTGATAACGGAACGCATTGTATGGGTATTTCTCAGTCTTATTCCCGTGTGTTAGAGGTGAATCCTAATACTAATGAAATGGTGTGGGAGTACAAAGATAACCCTTGGATGGCTTTTTATAGTGCTTACATGTCTAGCTGCCAACGACTACCCAACGAGAATACTTTGATATGTGAAGCAGCGACAGGACGAATCTTTGAGATAACAAAGGCAGGGAGAGTTGTTTGGGAGTTCATTAACCCTTTCCCTTCTTCATTTGACCCAGTTTATGGACATAACGGAATTATCCCTAGAACATACCGATACGGCCCAGAGTACGAAGGCTTGCAAGGAAAGAGTTTGGAGTACTCGGTTTAATTGAAAGATTAAGGTTTACCTATTTCGAAGAACCATAGTCCGAGGCGATAAATGCACCTATTCTATAGAATTTATTTAACCCTGGAAAGTCTAAGGCAGACAGAGAGTTAGTCGGAATTCTACCTTTTAATATGACATTATAATAGGGGGTGTAAAGTGAAAAATGTTATTTTATTAACAGTGGATGCATTAAGAAAAGATACCTTGGGATGTTATGGTAATAAAGATAAATTAACTCCATTTGTTGATTCTTTGCAGGATAAGTGCATCAAATTTACAAATGCACAATCGATTGGCCCATATACACAAGCATCATTTCCTGGAATACTTACATCTTCTTATTATCTTGAATATGGAAGAGGGAAAAAGCTCTCACCAAAGAGGACTTTGATTCCCGAGGTGCTCCAAAAATTAGGAATTACAACAGCTGGGTTTCATTCAAATCCATATCTGTGTAATTTTTTTGGATGGAACAGAGGTTGGGATGTCTTTTATGATTCTATGGATGAAGATGTTACCTCAGAGGTTCCTTATATAAAAGGGGACGGAATTAACAAAAAGGTAGGTGAGTGGTTATCGTTCTATGCCAAAGGAAAAGAATATAATCCATTTTTCCTATGGCTTCATTATATGGATGTCCATGAGCCCTATATTCCTGAAAGAAAATATCTTGATATGGTAGACCCCTCTATTAATCTTACTCAAAATGAGATGTTTAACTTATTTAAAAATGTAGTTTTAAAGAGGGATACTTCAGATGAGAGAACGGTAAGGCTTTTAAAGAAGCTCTACAATGCTCATGTTCGGGAGACCGATGATTATATTAAAAAGTTTTTTGGTACATTGGAAAAACTTAACCTTTTGCGCGATTCTATAATTATTATAACCTCAGACCATGGTGATGAATTTGGTGAACATAATGGCCTCTCTCATGATGGTAAAATGTACTCTGAACTCATAGATATACCCTTTCTCATCTATGGTTATAATAAAGATAAGGGTGAGGTTTGCGATACTTTAGTTAGCAATATTGATATATCTCCTACCATAGTTCATTTATTTGGTCTTGGAAAAGTAAAAAATTTTGAAGGTTATTCTCTTTTTCCCATTGGGGATTATCCCAAAAAGGGATGTTTTGGTGAAGCTATTGGCAAGATAGGCCAAAAGGAAAAAGATACAGATAAGCCAGTCTACTTTTATCGAGAGAGTGACCTTAAAATAATATATAGAGAGAGTAGTAATATCTGGGAGATGTACAATCTCAAAAAGGACCCAAAAGAAGTAAATAACATAATTGATACATCATCTATAGCGGATGATATGAAAGAGAAATTAAATTCAAGAAAGCCTCAGGTTAAAGAATGAAAAGAAATAAAGTCAAATTAAAACAAGGAGAAAAAAAGATGAATGAAGAAGTAGAAAAGAAATGCATGGAGTTAGTTGAGAAATCAAAAGAAGTAGTGCGTGAGGCATTTGAAAAATTCAAGCCCTCCCAGATAGCTATCACATGGACAGGCGGGAAAGACAGCACTACAAATCTTTGGATAGTTCGCCAGGTATGCTTAGAGGATAATGTTGACCTTCCTAAGGTTATGACAATAGATGAAGGTGATGCCTTCCCGGAGATTATAGATTTTCTGATAAGAATCTCTAAAAAGTGGCACATAGACCTTAAGTGGCTTTGTAATTTTGATGTGCTTAAATGTTGCCAAAGCCATTTAGGTAATACTATTAAGGTTAAGGATTTAAATGAGCGCAATCAAGCTGAGCTTAAAAGGATTGAATTTAAAGAGGATTCATTCGTCTTTGAAGCAGAGTCTCAGGCAGGCAATCACCTGATGAAGACGGTTGTATTCAACCAATTCATTGAGGAGAACAACATAAAAGCTATGTTTATGGCTCTTAGAAAGGATGAGCAGGCGGCAAGAAAGCGCGATGAGTACTTCGCAAAAAAAGAGGGTGGACCTTTAATGCCTGAACATACCAGAATATCTCCAATCTTGCATTTTACAGAAAGAGATATCTGGAATAACATTAAATTGCACAATATCCCTTACTGTCCACTCTATAAAATAGGCTACCGTTCCTTAGGGGCAAGAACTTCCAGTAATCCAGGGATAGTTGGCCTATCTGCCTGGGAACAGGATATTGAGAATACACCTGAGAGAGCTGGTAGAAGACAGGATAAGGAAAAATCAATGGATAGATTACGGAAGTTAGGATATATGTAAATATTGATAATAGTTTATAGGTTTTTGGTAAATTCATTTTCTTATAACTATAGAAGAATTGAAGAAGAGAGGTTAAAGAAAAGTAGAAGGAGTGAGAATAAAGATGAAATATATAGGACATGGCAATAAAGAGATTATAGAAAGAGTGATGTCTTCACCATTAGAGGTGAAAAAACGCATTGAAGGATTAAAAAAGGTGGCTGTTACCGGACGAATTGCCAGGGAGTGTATTGACATTGCCTATGGTTTTTTTACGCCCTTAGAAGGCTTTATGGATAAGGCAGATGTAGAGGCAGTATGTGAAAAAATGACCTTAGCAGATGGTACACTCTGGTCTATTCCAATCCTATTTGATATCGCCAGTGAGGAAATAAGGGAAAAGAAAATCAAGAAAGAGAATACTATTCTTCTCACTTATCATGACAGAGTTTTAGCTACATTAAAAGTAGAGGAGATTTTTAATTATGACAAGTTAAAAATGGAAGAAGCTGTGTTAGGGACAACTGATACGAAGCATCCTGGTGTGAGAATGTTTAATGAGTTAAAAGATACATTCATTGCTGGGAAAGTCACATTAGTAAATACTCCTAAATTTAATCCGCCATTTGATAAATTTTGGTATACGCCCAGGCAATTACGGAAAAAGTTTGCCAAGAAAGGTTGGGAAAGGATAGTAGCTCATCAAACAAGAAATGTACCTCACAGCGGTCATGAATGGCTGATGAAAGGAGCCTGGTTTTCTGCTAATGGGGGACTGCCGGTGGAAAAGCTAAAAACAGGAATACTGGTAAGTTGTATAATTGGGCCAAAGCGAATAGGAGATTATATAGATGAGGCCATTGCTTTGTGCCATCAGAGGTTACATGAGGCCAGATATTTTAGAGATGATATACATATGGTTTCTATTGCCTTATGGGATATGAGATATGCTGGGCCTAAAGAAGCTATCTTCCATGCTATTTTGAGGGAGAACTTAGGTTGTACTCATCATATGTTTGGCAGAGACCATGCTGGGGTAGGCAGTTACTATGACCCCTACGATGCCCATAGAATATTTGACCAGATTCCTGAGGATAGCTTAAATATCAAACCAGTGCGTATCTTAGAGTGGTGGTATTGTCCAATATGCGGAGAGGTGACTTATTCTGGGTTATGCGGACATAGCAAGGAAAAGCAAAAATTTAGCGGCACTATGATTAGAAGTATGGTGCAGGATAAGGTAAAACCCACCAAACTTATTTTCAGACCAGAGGTATTTGATATGGTGATGGAATGTGCTGATAAA
>JAUWRC010000103.1 GCA_030610745.1 Clostridia bacterium | reverse complement strand
TCCCCCCCTTTAACCTCTTTAAAACCCGGCCTCGCCCCACACCCTTAAACGTGGACCCCAGCTTTTTTTAACCCCCCAATCTTACTAACCACCCGTTTAAATTAACCCCTGTTTTGGGGGGGGTTGTTGGGGTCAAGGCCTGCTTCTCTCATCAAAAGTTTGTTATAAAAAAGAACAGTGGGTGCCAGCACCCAGGGAATGGCGTATAGTTTTCCCTTATACCTTCCCGTATCTAGCCCTGCTTGCTGAAAATGATCATCTAAATAAGCAGCGGAAAACTCATCATCTAAGGGCTCTATAGTTCCTCGTGCAACCAACTGAGAAGTCCATTGAGCAGCAATATAGCCAATGTCGGGAGGATAACCATTTTCGGCCATAATAAGCAATTGTTCACAGGTATTATCATATGGAATACCGATATACTCTATTACTATCCCAGGATGTTTCTCTTCGAAGCTAGTCTTTATTTTTTTCCATGCTCTAAGTCCTGATTCTTCCATGATAAACCAACCAGCAAAAGACAAGGTTATTTTTCCTTTTTTCTCTATGGGTACGGGAAGAGAAGTAGGAGTAAATATCTCCCTGACTTTTCCGATTTTGTTTATACTCAGAGCAGCGAAAACCAGCGTACCTATAATCAATCCATATAGAACGAATTTCTTCATAAACTATAGCTCTTTTTTCTAGAATTTTATGCCTAACTTTTGCATTCTATATTGAAGGGATCTTCTACTTAATCCCAGTAATCTAGCTGTTCTAGTTTGAACACCGCTGCTCTTTTCCAAAGCCTGAATTATAAATTTTTTCTCTTCTTCGGCTAGTCTTTTCTCCAGCAGAAAGGCTCCCGCCTGGTCTCTTTTCCTCTGGCCCATATCTCCTAATTCTGACTCAAACAATAGGTGATCTGGAAGAATAGATTCTCCATCACTCAGGATAATAGCCCGCTGTATAACATTTTTCAGCTCTCTTATATTTCCTGGCCAGTCATATTCAATTAATCTTTTCATAGCCTGAGGAGAAATCTTCTCTACTTTTTTCTGACTTTCTTGGCTTGCTTCTTTTAAAAAATGTTCGGCTAATAAAGGAATATCTTCTCTCCGTTCCCGAAGAGGTGGTAAGAATATTGGTAGCACATTTAATCGATAATATAGATCCTCTCTAAATTTTTTTTGTTCTATAGCTTTAAGTAAGTCCTTGTTTGTAGCAGCTATAATACGCACATCTATTTTAATGGTTTCCTTGCCTCCCACTCGCTCAAACTCATGTTCTTGAAGTACTCTTAATATCTTGGACTGGGTAGCTAGACTCATATCTCCAATTTCATCGAGAAAGACGGTTCCTTGATGACCTAACTCAAACTTACCCTCTCTTTGGGTAGTTGCTCCAGTAAATGAGCCCTTTTCATGTCCAAATAGTTCACTTTCCAAAAGGCTTTCCGGAATAGCAGCACAGTTTATCCTGATATAGGGACCTTTTTTCCGAGCGCTACTATAGTGAATAGTTTGAGCTACCAGTTCCTTACCTGTTCCAGTTTCTCCTTTTAATAAAACAGTAACATCGCTAGGTATGACTTTCTCTATTAATGTATAAACCTTCTGTATCTTTTCACTAACTCCAATGATATTACCAAACCCAAATCTCTTTTCCAATTTTTCTTGTAAATCTCTATTCTCTTTTTTTAGCCGTTGGGTATCCACAGCTTTTTTTACTACTATTCTCATCTCGTCAAGATCAAAAGGCTTGGTGAAATAATCATAAGCCCCCTCTTTCATAGCATCTATAGCTGTTCTTATAGAACCGTAGGCAGTCATAATTATAACTAATAGGTCCGGATTTATCTCTTTGACAGCGTGCAGGACATCAAGCCCATCCATTTTTGGCATCTTTAAATCAAGAACTACTACATCGAAGAGTTTTTCTTTGACCTGATCTAGAGCTTCAAAGCCGTCTCTAGCAGTGGTAACCTTACAACCCATCTTTGTTAAGCTTGCCTCTAATAGAGAAAGTACACTCTCTTCATCATCTACCACCAGAACAGAACTAGCTGGGTTTTCCATCGAGACTATCCTTTTTACTTTGTGTTCTTACTGGTAATTCTACCATAAAGGTTGTTCCTTTTCCTAGTTTACTCTTTAAGGTTATAAAACCACCATACTCATTTATAATCCTTTGCACGATTGATAATCCTAGCCCTGTCCCTTCTTTTTTAGTTGTAAAGAAGGGGTCAAATATTTTATCCAGACACTCTTCTGGAATACCAACCCCCGAATCTATAAATTGTATTTCTACGGCTTGTTTCACATTTTTATAAGAGGTCTTTATTAAAAAATCCCCTCCTTTAGGCATAGCCTGCAAGCCATTAATCATTAAATCTAAAAAGGCCTGTTCAAGCTTTTCACCATCCGCATAGATAAGAGGCAGACCATCACTAGCCTCTTTTGTAATGTTTACCTTCTGAACTGAGGCTTCTAGCTCAATAAGGGAGATAGTTTTATCGAGAACGGTATCAACATCAATTTCAGCAAATTTGGACTCTGTTGGTTTGGCAAAATCTAAAAGTTCCTCTACTACACTATTCAATCTATCAACCTCCTTAACAATAATACCCATAAATTCCTTTTTCTTTTCTTCATCAGGTTTAAGGTCCTCCATTAAAAACTGAGTAAATCCTTTTATAGAAGTCAAGGGATTTCTAACCTCGTGAGCTACCCCCGCAGCTAATTCCCCTAAGATAACCAGTTTTTCAACCTTACGCATTTGACGTAGACTCCGAGTCATTTGATTAAAGGCATCCGCCAGATCTTTAATCTCATCTTTTGTTTTAATAGCAATTTCTTGTTCCAAGTCCCCTCCTGCTATAGCCATAGCTCCCTGCACTAGGCGCTTAATTGGCCTAGCGATTGTCCGGGCTAAAAAAATAGAGCTTAAAATCCCTAACAAAATAGGCACTATAGAGATGAGCATAATCTGATTGCGAGATTTAGCAATATCTACCATCATCTGTTTAGTAGACAATCCTATTCTAACTACTCCCCAATTCTTTTCTTTAAGACTTTTATCAATTGGCAATGCTACCTCATAGACCACTTCTCCATCTCTATCTTCGTAATACTGTTGCATTGGCTCTTCTGTATTCAACGCTTCCAGGGCCTTTTTACTCATTAAATCATCCATAGATATTTCTTCTACAATATCAAAATTACTATGAGTGCGTACTCTTCCTTCATTATCTTCCACCATAACGTAGAGTACCTTTTCACTTTTTCCAATATTCTTAATAAACTGACCTACCTTGAACATACCTACCCTAAATATGTCACTACTTAGAATGATATCATTAACAGCCAACTGAACTGTCCTGGCAGTGGCAATTCCACTGCTCTGCATCTCTTTTACCAGGGCTTGCTTTTGTCTACTTATAGTGAACAAAGTTACCACAAACATAATAGAGATAAGCAGCAAGGTCAGTGCAAGTATAAATTTTGTCTGTAAAGATATTCTAATTTTACTCAACATATTTTATCTCCTGCTAGATAGGTCGATAATATTTCTTTTTTTCCAGTCCTTTTGGTAGATATTCTTGCTTCACCTTGCCTTCAGGAAAATCGTGAGGGTACTTATAATCTTTGCCGTAACCCAAGGATTTCATTAAGGGAGTGACAGGATTTCGAAGATGTAGAGGCACCGGTAAATTCAGCGTCTTTTTTACATCTTTTTTGGCTGCCAGAAGACCGGTATAAGAGGCATTGGATTTTGGAGCGCAGGCAAGATAAGTTACTGCCTGAGCCAGGTTAATTTGAGCTTCAGGCATACCCACAAACTCTACTGCCCCAGCTGCAGCAGTAGCTACTGATAAAGCTTGAGGGTCGGCATTGCCCACATCTTCTGAGGCAAAGATAACCATTCTTCGAGCAATAAAGCGAGGGTTCTCCCCTGCTTCAAGCATGCGAGCCAGCCAGTATAAAGCAGCGTCCGGATCAGAACCTCGCATAGATTTAATGAAAGCAGAGATAACATTATAATGCTCCTCGCCTCCCTTATCATATAAAAGAGCCTTGCTTTGTAAAGATTCTTCAGCCGTATTCAGGTCAATGTGACGTACACCTTCTTTATCTGGCCTGGTGGTCTCAGCACCTATTTCTACCGCATTTAAAGCCACCCGGGCATCTCCATTCGAACCCTCGATAATCAAGTCCAGAGCTTTTGGAGCGAGCTTTATCTTATATTGGCCCAGACCCTTTTTCTCATCTTTTAGAGCCTGTTCTAAGATTTTCTTAATCTCCTCTGGACCTAACCTTTCCAGAGTAAAAATCCTTGTTCGGGAAAGAAGTGGCCCGATAACCTCAAAAGAAGGATTTTCTGTAGTTGCCCCAATTAGAATGATAGTACCATCTTCAACATGAGGCAAGAAAGCATCCTGTTGGGCCTTGTTAAATCGGTGAATTTCATCAATAAAAAGAATCGTTTTTCGATTATAGGCTTTCAGTCTAGCTCGGGCCTCTTTTACCACCCTTCTGACATCAGCTACACCTGAGGTAACAGCGGAAAATTGGACAAAGTGGGATTTAGTAAGATGGGCAATGATGCGAGCCAGGGGGGTCTTCCCTGAACCGGGGGGTCCCCAAAAGATAATAGAGACAAGCTTATCTTCCTTGAGCATCTTTCTAAGGATTCTTCCCTCGCCCACAATATGCTCCTGTCCTACAAACTGATCCAGGGCTTCTGGCCGAATACGATCAGCTAGAGGAACCTGTGGTTTTACCTTCTTTTCTTCTGGCTGAAATAAATTCATATTCATAACCTAGCTATAAGCTATAAACTTTTTTTTTACTCTACTTTCATTTTTTCCCTTAGAAGCGATGGGCTTTTTTTGCTAATTCATAGCCACTTTTCGCCTCTTTTGATAGGTCTATCTCCAAATAAGCTGCCTGAGAATTATAATAAGGGCTGCCTTTACGAGAGAATAAGGTCAGTATCTTACCTCCATGACTTACTAGGGCTCCCTGGCAAGGCTGATGGCTTCTGATAAGAGTCTTCACTCCCAGCTTGCTCAATACATTCATGGTTAGCTTCCTGCCAAAGATGCTGCCCGCTCCTCGCGGTGAAGGATAGGCTTCCTCAACTTCTCCCGGATCACTCCAGAGTATCTCCTCCAGATATTTTTTAGCTGGATGCCTTTCATGAGCATAAGCTATTTCATCCAGCGAGGTAAGACCTTCGGGCAGCCCTCCGTGAAGCATTAAATATTTTCCATTAATGATAACGCTGTGATGCAAGCTGTCAAAAAGTCTTTGCAAATGAGTGTAAGCCGCTCTTCCTTCATTACCATATTTTTCCCTCAAAAAATATGGTAGATCATGAGGACGAACTTCTAAATCTTTGGGTCCTTCGTGGTTACCTCTCAGGAGAATAATTTTTTCTCTGAAAATACTTTTAAGGGTTAAGATGAGGTGATAAACTTCGGGAGATTCTTCTCCTCTGTCTCCATAATCCCCCAGAAAAACTAGATACAGTGCTTCCTTGTCCCTTTTTTCTATAAAGTTACTCTTTTCCAGAATAAAAATTAAA